>JBDTVU010000035.1:0-27876 GCA_040007035.1 Betaproteobacteria bacterium
AAGGCGCTGGTGCCGTTCATGTTCGTCTACACGCCGAGCCTGCTGTTCCTGCAGTTCGAGTGGCCGGCATTCGCGTCGGCGCTGTTCTGCGGCGCCGTCGGCATCATCGCGCTGTCGGCCGCGTACATCGGGCACTTCCGCGCTTCGCTCGATCGCTGGGAAAAGGCGCTGCTGACGATCGCCGGCCTCGTGCTGGTGTTCAACAACCTCTGGGCCAACCTCGCCGGCGTCGCCGTGGTGTTCGCGCTGCTCGGCGCCAACGCGCTCCGCGCCCGCCGGCACGCGCACTGACCGGCGCGCAGCGCAGCGCCCGCAGCGCGCCGTCAGCCGTGCGGCGCCTCGCTCTCCCGCGGCTCGACGTGGATCGTCACGCTGGCTCGCGCGAGCCGCTTCATCAGTGCAGCCTCGATCCGGTCGCACAGCAGGTGCGACTCGTCGACCGTCATCGCGCCGGGCACCAGCAGGTGGAACTCGACGAAGCGCCGCGAGCCGGCCTTGCGCGTGCGCAGCGCGTGCCAGCTCGCGTCGGACGGCAACTCGGCAGCGATGAGCTCCCCGGCGTCACGAACCTCCTGCGGCGGCAGCGCCGCGTCCATCAGCCCGTCGGCGGAGCGGCGGATCAGGTCGAAGCCGGTGAACAGGATCTGGGCCGCGACGGCGATCGCCATCAGCGGGTCGAGGATCGCCCAGCCCGGAACGAACATCACGACGACCAGCCCACCGACGACGCCGACGGACGTCCAGACGTCGGTCAGCAGGTGCTTCGCGTCGGCCTCGATGGTGATGCTGTCGTGCTGCTTCGCCACCTTCATCATCGTCCGCGCGGTCACGAAGTTGAGGACGCCGGCGAGGAACGCGACGACGAGACCCGGACCGAGATTCTCCAGCGGCTGCGGATGGAGGAGGCGCTGCGCCGCGGCCCACACGATCGCCAGCGCGGCGACGAGGATCAGCGCACCTTCGACGCCGCTCGAGAAATACTCGGCCTTGTCGTGACCGTACATGTGCCGGTCGTCGGCCGGCTGGTGCGCGAGCGTCAGCGCGCCGAGCGCGACCAGGCCGGCGGCGAGATTGACCAGCGCTTCGAGCGCGTCCGACCACAGGCTGACCGACTGGGTGAGGTAATACGCGCCGAACTTCAGCACGATCGTGCCGATCGACGTCGCGATCGACAGCAGCGCCATCTTGCGCACGGCGTTCATGGGCGGGAATCGATGTCGACGTTGTGCGCTGCGGCGGCGGCCGGGCCGGGTCGGACCGGAGCAGACGCCATGTTAACGGCAGCGGCAGGGCCGAAGGTTAAGGAAGATCAAGGGCCCAGGTCGGCGGAACCTCGCCCGGGCTTCCGTGGTCGTTGTTCATCCGTGGCCCACGCCAGCGGGTTAGTATTGCCCTGCAGCAACTCCGGCGTGCCCGGCAACCCCTCAGGTCCGACGAACGATCGTGCGACTCTCGCTGCGCTTCCTTGTTCCGCTGATGCTCGCGCTCGGGGCGTTTGCCTACGTCGCGGTGCCGCTCGCGGACGCATTGATGCAGCGCTGGTTCGTCCGCGACCTCGACATGCGGTCGAGCCTCATCGCGGCGACGGTCCAGGAGCCGCTGTCGAACCTGATCCTGACCGGTTCGACGCCGCGGATCGTGTCGTTGTTCAACCGGATGCTGCGCGACGAGCGGCTCTATGCGGTGGCGCTGTGCCTCAAAAGCCACGACGAGCCGGTCGCCACGCCCAATTTTCCACGCGACATCAGCTGCGCCGCGCTTGCGGGTTTCGGGCCGGAGGGCCAGCACGTGCTGCCGTCGGCCAAGGGGCCGCTGCACATCGCGGTCCGCGAGATCGACAGCGACGCCGCCCCGGACGCGCGGCTCGTGCTCGTCCACGACATGGCCTTCGTCGAGCGCCGCAGCGAGGAGACCCGTCGCTACCTGTTCGGGTTCTTCATCGCGCTCGGCGTGGCGATCGCGTTGATCACCGTCGTCATCGCACAGCTGTCGTGGCGCGGCTGGGTGCACGGGCTGCGTGCGCTGCTGCGTGGCGAAGGCATCGTCCGGCCGGTCGGCGCGACCACCGCCCCGGAGCTGCGCCCCATCGCCCGCGATCTGCGCGATCTGATTCGCGACCTCGAGCGTCAGTACCGGCCGCTCGACGGGAGCCAGCGCATCTGGGACCAGAACGCACTGCGAGCGACGCTGCGCAGCGAATTGCATGGCAACGACGTCATCGTCGTGTCCAACCGCGAGCCGTACATCCACGTGCGCACGCCCGACGGCATCCGCGTCCAGCGGCCCGCGAGCGGGCTCGTCACGGCGCTGGAGCCGGTGATGCGCGCGTGCTCCGGCACGTGGATCGCGCACGGCAGCGGGTCGGCGGACCGCGAGACCGTCGATCGGCACGACCGCGTCGGCGTTCCCCAGCACCACCCGCTGTACCGGATTCGCCGGGTCTGGCTGACCGCGGAGGAGGAAGCCGGCTACTACGCGGGCTTCGCCAACGAGGGCCTGTGGCCGCTCTGCCACAACGCCCACGTGCGCCCGACGTTCCGCGCTAGCGATTTCGACCACTATAGGAACGTCAACGCCCGCTTCGCCGACGCCGTCGTTGCGGAGTCGAAGACGCGCGATCCGATCGTGCTGGTCCAGGACTACCATTTCGCGCTGCTGCCGCGGCTGATCCGCGACCGCCTGCCCGACGCCACGATCATCACGTTCTGGCACATCCCGTGGCCGAATCCGGAGGCGTTCGCGATCTGTCCGCGGCGCGTCGAACTGCTCGACGGCCTGCTCGGCAGCAGCATCCTCGGCTTTCATACACAGTTCCACTGCAACAACTTTCTCGACACGGTGGACCGTCTGCTAGAGGCCCGCGTCGACCGCGAGAGCTTCACCGTCACCTGCCGCGGCGAAATGACCGCGGTGAGCCGCTACCCGATCTCGATCGAGTGGCCGCCCGAGGCGCTGGCGATCCAGAAGAGCGTCGCCGACGCGCGCCGCGACGTCCGCGCGCGCCTGCGCCTGCCCGCCGATCACCGGCTCGGGGTGGGCATCGACCGGCTCGACTACACGAAAGGCATCCTCGAGCGCTTCAATGCGACCGCGCGGCTGCTCGAGACCGAGCCGCGGTGGATCGGCCGCTACACGTTCGTCCAGATCGCCGCGCCGACCCGCGGCGTCATCGGCGACTACCGCGATTACGCCGAGCGCGTGCGCACGCTCGCCGCGGAGATCAACGCCCGGTTCCCGCAGGCAAAGCATCCGCCGATCGTGCTCCTCGCCGAGCACCACGAGCCCGAGGCGGTCTACGAATACTACCGGGCCGCCGAACTCTGCTTCGTTTCCAGCGTCCATGACGGGATGAACCTGGTGGCGAAGGAGTTCGTCGCCGCGCGCGACGACGAGCAGGGCGTGCTGGTGCTCTCGCAGTTCGCCGGCGCGTCGCGCGAGCTGCCGGAAGCGCTCGTCGTCAACCCCTACGATGCCGACCAGTGCGCCGCCGCGCTGCACCTCGCGCTGACGATGCCGGCCGCCGAGCAGCGCGACCGGATGCGGTTCATGCGCGGCGTCGTCCGCGAATTCAACGTCTACCGCTGGGCCGGGCGGATGCTGCTCGACGCGGCGGTGATGCGGCAACGCGGCCGGCTGCGCCCGTTCGGCGCGGCACGCGGCGCGACCGCGGGTCCGGAATGAATGCTCCACGCGCCAGCGAGGGTCCGGCCGCGCCCGCGCCCGAGGCCGCGCGGCGGCGTCTCCGCGGCGCGCCGCCGGCGCTCGCGCCGGACTGCGCGCTGTTCCTCGACATCGACGGCACGCTGCTGCACCTCGCGGTCACTCCGGCCCGCGTCCACGTCGACGGGGAGGTCGCGGTGCTGCTGCCGGCGCTCGCCGCCAGGCTGGGCGGGGCGCTGGCGCTGATCACCGGCCGCGCGATCGCCGACGCCGACCGGCTGTTCCCCGAGCTCGCGCTGCCGATTGCGGGCCAGCACGGCTGCGAACGACGCGCAGCCAACGGGACGTACCACCGGCATGCCGCGGCCGCAACCGACCTCGCCCGGCTGCGCTACGGTCTCTCCGAGCTGGTTCGCCGCCACGACGGGCTGCTGCTCGAGGACAAGGGCGCGACGCTGGCGCTGCATTACGGGCTCGCACCGCAGCTCGCGGCGTACGTGCATCGCGCGGTGCGGGCGGAGGTCGCACTTGCGGCCGCCGCCGGCGCGACGCTCAAGGTGCAGCGCGGCAAGCGGATCGTGGAGGTGAAGCCCGACGGCCGCGACAAGGGCACCGCGATCCTCGAGTTCATGGCCGAGCCGCCGTTCCGCGGTCGGCGGCCGGTGTTCGCCGGCGACGACCTGACCGACGAGCTCGGCTTCGCGGCCGTCCAGCGCCTCGGCGGCTGGGCGGTTAAAGTGGGCCCAGGCGCGACGCGCGCGCATCACCGGCTGCCCGACGTCGACGCCGTCCGGCAATGGCTCGCGGCGGCACTGCGCGGGGAGACCGCCTGATGCGCTCGCTCGACCTCGCGCTCGTCGGCAACGGACGCATCGCGCTGCTTGTCGATCCCGACGGCGCCGTCGTCTGGGGCTGCTTTCCGCGCTTCGACGGCGACCCCGTGTTCTGCGCGCTGCTCGACGACGCGCCGCCGGCGGCCGCCCGCGGCGTGTTCGCGATCGAGCTCGTCGGCGGCGTGCGCAGCGAGCAGGAATACCTGACCAACACCGCGGTGCTCACGACGCGTCTCTACGACGACGCCGGCAGCGCCGTCGAGATCGTCGACTGTGCGCCACGCTTGCTGCAGTTCGGCCGCGTGTTCCAGCCGACCATGCTCGTCCGCCGAATACGTCGCCTTTCCGGCAGCCCGCGCGTCGTCGTGCGGCTCCGCCCTGCCTTCGGCTATGGCCGCGACCGGCCGGCGACGACCGTCGGCAGCAATCACGTCCGCTACGTCGGCCCCGAGCTGACGCTGCGGCTCACCACCGACGCCTCGCTGACCGCGGTGCAGGAGGAGCGGCCATTTTTCGTCGATCGCGACGTCACGCTGGTGCTGGGACCCGACGAGACGCTGCAGAGCGCGCCGGGCGAAGTCGGTCGCCGCTTCATCGACGAGACGACGCTTCACTGGCGCGGCTGGGTGCGTCGGCTCGCGATCCCGTTCGAGTGGCAGACGCCGGTGATTCGCGCCGCGCTGACGCTGCAGCAGAACGCCTACGACGACACCGGCGCCATCATCGCCGCGATGACCACTTCGATCCCGGAGGCGCCGGGTTCGGGCCGCAACTGGGACTATCGCTACTGCTGGCTGCGCGACAGCTATTTCGTCGTCGATGCGCTGAACCGGCTTGGGGCGACCGAGACGATGGAGGGCTATCTCGGCTACATCGTCAACGTCGCCGCCGGCATCGGCGACCGTCCGCTGCAGCCGGTGTACCGGATCAGCGGCGACGCCGCGCTTGCGGAGACCACTGTCGACACGCTGCGCGGCTACCGGGGGATGGGGCCGGTGCGCGTGGGCAACGACGCGCACCGGCAGATCCAGCACGACGTCTACGGCTCCGCCATCCTCGCCGCGACGCACGTGTTCTTCGACGAGCGGCTGACCAAGCGCGGCGACACCGCGCTGTTCGAGCGGCTCGAGGCGCTCGGCCGCCGCGCCGTTGCCGTGCACGACCAGCCCGACGCCGGCCTGTGGGAGCTGCGCGGCACCGCGCGCGTGCACACGTTCTCGAGCGTCATGTGCTGGGCGGCGTGCGACCGCCTGGCCCGGATCGCGGCGCGGCTCGCGCTGCCGGCGCGGGCGCAGGTGTGGCGCGCGGAAGCCGACCGGATCCGCCGGTTCGTCGACGCCGGCTGCTGGAGCGAGAAGCGCAAGAGCTTCGTCGGCAGCGCCGGCGGCGATGCGCTCGACGCGAGCCTGCTGCTGCTCGCCGACCTGGGTTTCGTCGCACCCGACGATCCGCGGTTCGCGGCGACCGTCGCGGCGATCGAGAAGGAGTTGAAGCACGGCGACTTCATCTTCCGCTACGTCGAGCGCGACGATTTCGGCGAGCCCGCGAACGCGTTCGTCGTCTGCACCTTCTGGTACGTCAATGCGCTCGCCGCGCTCGGCCGCCGCGACGAGGCGCGCGCGCTGTTCGAGCGCCTGCTCAGCTGCCGCAACCGCCACGGCCTGCTCGCCGAGCACCTCGACACCGCGAGCGGCGAGCCGTGGGGCAATTTCGTCCAGACCTACAGCATGGTCGGGCTGATCACGGCGGCGATCCGGCTGTCGCTGCCGTGGGACGAGGCGCTGTAAGTCGCGCCGTCAGCCGGCCCCCGCCAGCGCCTGCGCCATCGCGTCCTCCAGCACCTTCGCCTCCTGCGCGCCCGACACCGCGACCTGGTCGCCGAAGATGAAGAACGGCACCCCGTCGACGCCCAGTTCGCGCACGCGGGCGTCGAGCGCGCGGACCGTGTCCTCGCCTTCGTCGGTGCCGAGCATCGCGCGCGCCGCCTCCCGATCGAGGCCGGCCTCGCCCGCGATGTCGGCGAGCACGTCGCGATCGCCGACGTGGCGGCCGTCCAGGAAATACGCGTGGAACAGCGCGTCGACGACGGCGTCTCCGGCGCCGCGCGCCTGCGCCCACGAGATGAGCCGGTGCGCGTCGAGCGTGTTCGGCTGCCGCTCGATCCGGTCGAACGCGAACGCGATGCCGACGGTCGCGCCGGCCGCCCGAACACGATCGTAGATCTGCGCCGCGCGTTCGGGGCCGCCGAATTTCCGCTCGAGGTACGAGCGCCGGTCCGCGCCTTCCGGCGGCAGCTCCGGATTGAGCTGGAACGGGTGCCAGTTCACGCGGACGTCGAGATCGGGTCGCTCGGCGGCGATCGTCGCCAGCGCCGCCGCGAGCCGCCGCTTGCCGATGAAACACCACGGGCAGACGACATCGGAGACGACGTCGACGTGGAGGATGCGGTTGACGGAATCGGGCATGGCGGAACCGGGGGTGCGACGGGACTCCATTATCCGCCGGAGGCGGCCACGCGTGCGGCGGGCGATAATCCGGGCCGGAATCCTTCGCCGCAAGCTCCGCCATGCCGCCACGCCGCTGGGACCTCTTCTGCAAGGTCGTCGACAACTACGGCGACGCCGGCGTCTGCTGGCGCCTCGCGCGGCAGCTCGTCGCCGAGCACGCGCTCGCCGTCACGCTGTGGCTGGACGACGTCGCACCGCTCGCACGGATGGCACCGGGCGTCGATCCCGATGCCGACATGCAGCTCGCCACCGGCGTCACGATCCGGCGCTGGACCGCCGCGTTCGAAGTCGACGCGCGCCCCGGCGACGTCGTCGTCGAGGCGTTCGGCTGCGGGCTGCCCGATCGCTACGTCGACGCGATGGCGCAGTGCACGCCGGCACCGACGTGGATCGTCCTCGAATACCTCTCCGCCGAACGCTGGGTCGACGCCACGCACGCGCTCGCGTCGCCGCACCCCCGGCTGCCGCTCGCCCGCCGGTACTGGTTCCCGGGATTCACCGGTGCGACCGGCGGCCTGCTGCGCGAGCGCGGCCTCCTCGACGCGCGCGACGCGTTCCGCCGCGACGCAGCCGCGCAGGCGGCGTTCCTGGCGCGGATCGGCGTTCCGGCGCCCGAACCCGGCGAGTTGCGGATCTCGCTCTTCTGCTATCCGGCGGCACCGCTCGCGCCGCTGCTGGATGCGTGGGCCGACGGCGACGCGCCGGTGACGTGCCTCCTGCCGCAGGGTGTTGCCACCGGCGCACTCGACGCGTGGGCCGGCGGGCGCGTCCCCCCTCCGGGCGAGGCGCTCGTCCGCGGCCGGCTCCGCGTCCACGCGGTCCCTTTCGTCGCGCAGGACGCCTACGACCGGCTGCTGTGGTCGTGCGCCGTCAATTTCGTCCGCGGCGAGGACTCGTTCGTCCGCGCGCAGTGGGCGGCGCGACCGTTGGTCTGGCACATCTACGCGCAGGCCGAGGGCGCCCACCTGGTGAAGCTCGACGCGTTCCTCGACCGTTACGCCGCCGGTCTTGCCCCGGCCGCGGCGGCGGCAGTCCGTCGCTTCTGGCACGCGTGGAACGGCGATCCGGGCGCCGGCACCCTCGGCGACGCGTGGGCCGGGTTCGCCGCCGCCCGCCCCGATCTGGAGCCCCATGCCGCGAAGTGGGCCGAAGCACTGACCACGCTGCCTGGACTCGCCGCCGGGCTGGTCAAAGCCACCGGAAACGGGTTATAATTCAAGGCTTTTTGACGTGGCCCGGGCGCTCAAGAAATCGCCCGACTGGCCGCGGTCCAGCCCACTTACGCATAGACAGACTCAGGTGCCACGATGAAGATCGCCCAGGAAGTCCGCGCCGGCAACGTGATCATGGTCGGGAAAGAGCCGATGGTGGTCCAGAAGGCCGATTTCACGAAGTCCGGCCGCAACGCGTCGGTCGTCAAGATGAAGCTCAAGAACCTGCTCTCCGGCTCCGGCACGGAGACGGTGTACCGCGCCGACGAGAAGTTCGATGTCGTCCAGCTCGAGCGCAAGCCGGTCACCTATTCGTACTTCGGCGACCCGCTGTACGTGTTCATGGACGCCGAGTACAACCAGCACGAGGTCGAGGCCGAGAACATGGGCGAGGCGATCCCCTACCTCGCCGATGGCCTTGCCTGCGAGCTGACGTTCTACGAAGGGAAGGCGATCTCGATCGAGCTGCCGACGTCGGTCGTGCGCGAAGTCACCTACACCGAACCCGCGGTCAAGGGCGACACGTCGGGCAAAGTGACGAAGCCGGCGAAGATCGGCAGCGGCTACGAGGTCCAGGTTCCGCTGTTCGTCAGCACCGGCGACAACATCGAGATCGACACCCGCACCGGCGAGTACCGTCGCCGCGTCTGACCGGACAAGTCGTTCGAACGAATCGGGCGCCTGCGCGTGTGTAATGGGGTCAGGTTAAATTGTCGAGTTCGATAATTTAACCTGACCCCATTACTCGAATTGACCTGACCCCATTACCCGTCGGGCAAGCCGAACGGGCGAAACAGGACGGTGAAGCGCGTCCCGTGACCGGTCGGCGGGGTCTCGATTCTCATCGCCGCCCCGTGGCGGTCGACGACCTCGCGCACGATCGCGAGACCGAGCCCGGAACCGTCGCCGGGCGTACCCGCGACGCGGTAGAAGCGTTCGAGCACGTGCCCGCGCTCGGCCTCCGGAATCCCTCGCCCCGTGTCTTCCACCGCCAGGCAAGGGCGCCCATCTTCGATGCCGCAGCTGACGGTGACCGTGCCGCCGGCGGGCGTGTAGAGCAGCGCGTTGTCGATCAGGTTGCCGAGGAGCTCGGGCAACAGCAGCGCATCGCCGACGATCTCGACATGCTCGAGCGAAAATCCGAGATCGATCCCGCGCTGGATAGCCAGCGGGACCCATTGCCGGGCTGCCCGGTCGGCGACGTCGTGCAGATCCACTGCCACCGGCGTTCGTTCCTCGTCGGCTGCGCTCTCCGCCTTGGCGAGCGTTAGCAATCGATTCGCCAGATGCGCCGCCCGGGTCGTGGCGCCGAGCAGTTCGGTGAGCTCGGCGCGCACCTCCGGCACGTGGTCGCGGCGGAGCAGCAGCTCGAGGTGCATCTGCAGTCCGGCCAGCGGCGTGCGCAGCTGGTGCGCGGCGTTCGCGAGGAAACGCCGCTGCATCGCGCTTGCGTTGCGCAATTGGCTCAGCAGATCGTCGAACGCGTCGACGACCGGGGCGATCTCGACCGGCACGGACGGGTCGGACACCGGCCGCAGATCGTGCGGTGACCGGCGCGACAGCTCCTTGCGGAGGCGCTCCAGCGGCGCGAGACCGTGGGTCACGCCGAGCCAGGCGAGCACGATCGCGGCCAGCGCAACCAACAGCGTGGGTACCAGCTCCGCCAGCAGGAGCTCGCCTGCCAGCCGGTAACGCTTCCGCTTCGTTTCGCCGACCTGCACGACGAATCCGGCCGGCGTCCGCAGCGAGACGATGCGAATCGACGAGCCGTGGTACGTCCCGTCCGAGAACCGGGGATCGGCTCCGGTCAGTGCCGACGGCGCGGGCAGGTCCGGCACGCCCGCAACGACGCCGAGATCGGGTGCGCGGACCTGGAAGAACACCTGGTCCTCCTGGTCGTACACCAGCGCCTCCTGCGCCTTGAGCGGCAGGTCGAGACTGGGGACGCCGGCTTCCATGATCAGGTTCTGGGCGATGTCGAGCGCGGGGTCGAGCAGCCCGCGATCGTAGGCGTCGTTGGCCGCATTGAGCGCGCCCCAGTACGTGAGGGATGCCGCCGCGACGACCACGAGCAGCAGCACGCAGACGAGGAACCCGACCAGCCGGCGATGGATGCTCGGCCGGGCGTCCGTGCGATCAGTCATCGTCCGCTCTCCAGATGTAGCCGAAGCCGCGAACCGTCCGGATCCGCGCTCCGGCGGCCCCGATCTTGGCGCGGATGCGCGAGACGTAGACCTCGATCGCGTTCGCAGACAGGTGGTCGTCATAGGCCAGCAGATGCTCGGCGATCTGATCCTTGCTCAGCACGCGTCCCGGCCGGGTGACGAACAGCTCGAGCAGCGCCCACTCGCGCGACGTGAGTTCGATCGCGTGACCGGCGACCCGGGCGCGCTTCGCGGTGAGGTCGATGGCGAGCGTGCCGTAGACCTGTGGCACGCCCGGCGCCGTCGGACGGCGTAGCAACGCGCGAACGCGGGCCTCGAATTCGCTGACCGAGAACGGCTTGGTCAGGTAGTCGTCAGCCCCCAGATCGAGCCCGCGCACCCGATCCTCGACGGCGTCGCGCGCCGTCAGCACGAGCACGTTGGTCGGTGCGTTGCGGTGCCGCAGCCGCCGCAGCACCTCGAACCCGTCGATCTCCGGCAGGCCGATGTCGATGACGGCGAGGTCGAAGTGGGTGGTCCGCAGCGCATGATCGGCGTGGGCGCCGGTGGACGCATGATCCACGGCGTGCCCGGCGCGCGCGAGCACGCGCACCAGCCCGCGCGCGAGCAACGCATCGTCTTCGGCGACGAGGATCCGCATTGCCTATGCGCGGGCCGCGCGTCGAAGATGTCGTCGCAGGATCACCATGCGCGCCAATATACGGCGCGCCCGCGAATCGGCAAAGCGCGCCTGCCGGCTCCCCTGTGCGTGCACATTGCAGTCACGCGGCCGCAGTTCCTGACGTCTTCTTGACGTAGGTCATGTCGCGCCCACCTCGGTCGGCATCGTCAGCAATCTGCAAGGTTGCCCGGATAGGTTTGCCGGAGGCGGGGAGATGACCCCGCGCTGCGCGCCCCGCTGGGGTGCCTCGAACGGAGGTGAATTCATGTCGATTGCACCCTCGAGGGTTTCCGCCCTCGTCCGCATCTGCGTTCCGTTGCTGCTGTCGACGTGGGCGGCGAACGCGGCCGCCGTCCCCTCGTTCGCGCGCCAGACCGGCCAGGAATGCATCGCCTGTCACGTGAGCTTTCCGGAACTCACGCCCTATGGCCGCTACTTCAAGCTCACCGGCTACACGATCGGCAAGACTGCGATTTCAAAGGACGGCTTCAACTTCGTGCCGCTGGCGGTGATGGCGCAGGCGTCGATCACCCACACCCAGAACAACAAGGCGACCGACCCCGAAACCGGCGAAACGACGTCCGTCAACCAGCGCAACAACGGCGTCGTGTTCTCCGGCGCCAGCCTGTTCCTCGCGGGCAAGGTCACCGATTACGCCGGCGGCTTCATCCAGTGGTCGTATGACAATCTCGCCACGACCGCCAACGGCACGCTCGGTGGACATAGCGGCATCGACAACACCGACCTCCGCGTCGTCGGCAGGTATTCCGCCGCGGGTGCCGCCGAGCCGGACCTCATCTATGGCGCGACGCTGAACAACAATCCGACGTCCCAGGACGTGTGGAACAGCACGCCCGCGTTCGGCTTTCCGTACACGGCGTCGCCGCTGGCATCGACCCCCGCCGCCGCGACGCTGATCGACGGCGGCCTGGGGCAGCAGGCCGCGGGAATGGGCGGCTACGTGTTCTGGAAGAAAACGATCTACGGCGAGCTCTCGTACTACCGGACCGCCGACGGCGCCTTCTCGATCCTGCGCGCCGGGCAGGACTTCCACACCGATGGCGGCGTCGCAGCGCTCAAGGGCTACAACCCGTACTGGCGACTCGCGTACAGCCACGACTGGGGCGCGAACTCGATCATGGTCGGGACCTACGGGATGATCGCCGAAAGGTACCCCAGCAACATCGACACGTCGACCGGCACCGACCGCTTCCGCGACGTCGCCGTCGATGCGCAGTATCAGTACATCACCGACCCGCACACGTTCACCACGCAGGCGACGTACATCCGCGAGAAGCAATCGTGGAACACGAGCTACCAGGCGATGGTCGACACGGGGTCCGGGATCGGCGCCGGCCCGACGCCAGCGAACCCGAGCGATACGCTCAACACGTTCAAGATCAAGGGCACCTACTACCACGACCGGAAATACGGCGCGACGGTCGCCTACTTCTCGACGACCGGCAGCGCCGACGGCGGCCTCTACGGAACCAACGACGACGGCAGCGCCCGCAAACCCGACAGCAACGGGTACGTCGTCGAACTCGACTACCTGCCGATCCAGTACGTCCGGCTGATGCTGCAGTACACCGGATACAACAAGTTCAACGGCAGCTCGACCAATTACGACGGCACCGGCCGCAACGCCCACGACAACAACACGCTGTTCCTCAATCTATGGGTGGCGTATTGATCGAAGGGACGGGCGCGGTCGGTGCGCGCGCACAATCCACGACTGGAAGGAACGGACGATGAACCCACTCGGCTCGATATTTGTGGCAGTGGCATTGGCGGGCATTGCCACGTTGGCGAACGCCCAGGCGAGTCCCGCCGATCTCGAGCACCAGAAGGCCGGCGAGGAAAAGGCCGTCAACCTGTGCTCGACCTGCCACGGGCCGCGCGGCATCAGCACCTCGCCCGAATTCCCGATTCTCGCGGCCCAGCGGCGCGGATACCTCGAATCGCAGCTCGAGGCGTTCCGTGCCAAGACCCGCGAGGAAAAGATCGCGCACGATTTCATGTGGGGCATCGCCGGGGACCTCGATGATCACATGATCGACAGCATTGCCCGGTACTACGCCGCGCAGCCGCCGGCCGCCGGGCGACCGGGCGATCCGGCCACGGTGGCGAAGGGCAAGCTGCTGTTCGAACAGGGCGTTCCGGGTCGCGGCATCCCCTCGTGCACCACGTGCCACGGCGCCAAGGGCGAAGGCGTGGTCGACTTCCCGCGTCTGGCCGGGCAACACGCGAAATACTTGACCAAGCAGATCGAGTACATCCAGGGGCTGGTGCGCAAGGCACCGGTGATGCACGGCATCGTCAAGGATCTGACGCCGGAAGAGATGCAGGCGATCGCCGCCTACGTGCAGTCGATCTAGCGTCCGGGAATCCGCTCCGGCGGCGCCCCTTTCTTGTAATGGTGTAATAGGGCCAGGTCGGGTGATCGGGATTGACAACTTGACCTGACCCCGTTGCCCATTCCATTACCCACGATCAGCCACGTTACCCCGAGGGCCCGCTGAGCGGGGCCTTTCGTGTTTCCGTGTTTCGCACGCGCGGCCGGGAACGAAATCCGTCGGCCCCGTTCAGACGTGGTACGTTGCCAGTATCACGTCCCGCTCATGCGCCCGGCCATCCGCTACGCCCGCACGATCGAGCGCCGGCCCAGCTGGCGCAGCGTTGCGTTGAACACGCTGCTGCGGCTGACGATGCGCAGGCGGCTCGCGCACGACGCCGACGTGGTCGCGCTCCGTCGCCAGTACGAGAAGCTCGATGCGCGCCGGTTCCGGACCGATCCCGCCGTCAAGCGCACCGCCGTCGACTGCGGCGCGGTGCCGGCGGAATGGATCGACGTGCCGGAAACCCGGCCCGGGCGCGTGATCCTGTATCTGCACGGTGGCTCGTTCGCGTTCCGCTTTCCCAATGCGCATGCCGCGCTCGCCGCGCGCCTCTGCCGCCAGCTGGGCGCGCGGGCGCTGATTCCGGACTACCGGCTGGCGCCCGAGCATCCGTTCCCCGCCGCGCCCGACGACTGCATGACCGCATACCGTTGGTTGCTGTCCGCGGGCGTCGATCCGGCGAGCGTCGTGCTCGCCGGCGACTCGGCGGGCGGCAACCTCGCACTGGTGACGCTGCACCGGGCCCGCGCCGCCGGCCTGCCGTTGCCGGCCTGCGCAGTGCTGCTGTCGCCTGCGCTCGACTGCACGATGTCGAGCCCCAGCATGGCAGCGCACGAAGGCCGCGACCCGATGCTGCAACTCGCCAACCTGCTGGTGCTGCGCCAGTACTACGTCGCTTCGCCGCACGAGTACACGAATCCGGAAGTCTCGCCGCTGTTCGCCGATTTCCGCGGCTTCCCGCCGCTGTTCCTGCAGGTCGGCGCCGACGAAATGCTGCGCGACGAGGCGATGCGTGCCGCCGACAAGGCGCACGCGGCAGGGGTCGACGTCGAGCTCGAGCTGTGGCCGGGGGTTGCCCACGTGTTCCAGATCGCCGGCTTCCTTCCCGAATCAGCGCACGCGATCAACAACATCGCGCGCTTCGTCCGCCTGCGGACGAAGTGGGACGACGTGCGGGTAATGGGGTCAGGTTAATTTATCGGAATTCAGTAGTGTCCCAACGCTTGTCGGTCTAGCCAACGCAAGCCATTGATGGGCAAACGGGAAACACGTTCTCTGTCTGGTCTCGATTTGAACGTCGAGGCCCACTGCTGGCACCCATCCCGGAGCACATCCGGAGGGGTGAGCGATGCATCAGAGCAAGCTCGTGTTCGCGCCGGTGATGGCACACCTGCCGCTGTCGACCTTTCGTCGCTGCGTGGCGCGCCACGACGGCGAGCGCAAGGTCAAGTCGTTCTCGTGCCTCGATCAGTTCTACGCGATGGCATTCGCGCAGCTGATTTTTCGCGAGTCGTTGCGCGACATCGAAGCGTGTCTGGCAACGCAGAACAAGCGCCTCGATCGGCTTGACCGTGGCCAACCCCGCGGCCCTCCGGAAGCGCCTCCTGAACTCCGGGGCCGAGTCTCTGGCGCCGCGGCTTCGCTTCGCCCGACTGATTGCGAAACGTACCAATTTGTAATCTTCACGTAATCGATAAGGCGCCCACGCGGACGTACTATTTAGAAGAGCCGAATGGAAACGGCGATGTAATCGCAAGGCAAGCGGCAATGTGCAGGCGAACCGCTCTTTGTTCTTTGTACGTCAGCGCACAGACAATTTATGCATCGACGCGTAGTTTGCGCAGGTCCTAGCTCTTGACCGGTGCGCAGGTGTTTGCCCTGAGAGTCACTCGATGGTCCACGACAAATCCAAGTCAGAAAAGCGTGACGCGCCGGCGCAGTTCGTAGCCTGACCAAGGTGCGGTGCCCATTGCCTCCAACCAGTGGTTTGCACACTTGCCATTTAGGAGAAACGAATGAAGACCGAAGTTCTTAACGTAACGGGTATGACCTGTGGCGGTTGCGTGACGAGCGTGAAGCACGCGCTCAGCGCATTGCCAGGTGTCGCGAGTGTTTCGGTGTCGCTGCCGAAAAATCAGGTGGAGGTTCAGTTCGACGAGAGCAAGCTCAAGGTCGAGCAGATGCGTATCGCACTGCAAGGCGCGGGCTACGACGTTGCCACAGCAGCAACGAATACCGAACAACGCGGTCGCAGCTGTTGTTCATGACGGCGGGCGGCCGTGATTGCACTCGCGACGACGATTTAATTGGCAACCAAGTGATGATTTGAGTCGTCCGATTGCGTCGTCGCAACGCGAAAGTGATGCGGTCGTTTCCCTCCAATTTTACGGCGATGGCATTCGTCTACAAGGCAAAACCCAATTTCGCCATAGATAACGAAAACCAACTGAGCAAGCCGCCACCAGTGTCGTTCGGCTCGCCGCTCGCCAAACCCCAGGCAGAGGCCCAAGGCGCCGCCAAGTGAAAATCATCAGGACGGCAAGCGCGTTGTTGGCCGCATTCATACTCGTCTGTGCTTCCATTGCCGGCGCGCAGGTGGCGGTCCCGCCGCTGACCGGCCATGTTGTCGACCAGACCGCCACGCTCTCCAGCGACCAGAGGGCGACGCTGGAGCAGACCTTGCAAGCGTTCGAAGCGAGGAAAGGTGCCCAGCTCGCAGTGCTGATCGTGCCCACCAGCGCGCCGGAAACGATCGAGCAATACGCGCTGCGTGTTGCCGATCAATGGAAATTGGGGCGCAAGAAAGTGGACGACGGCGCGATCCTCGTCGTCGCCAAGAATGACCGGACTGTGCGCCTCGAGGTGGGGTACGGGCTGGAAGGGGCGCTCACTGACGCCATCAGCAAGCGAATCATCAGCGAGATCATCGCGCCGCCGCTCCAGCAAGGCGACTTTTACGGTGGCATCAGCGCTGGAATCGGTCGCGTGATTGGCGTGGTCGACGGCGAACCACTGCTCGCGCCGCAAAGGAACATTGCTGGCGATGCGGGCGTCAGACAGATATTTCCCGTCCTGTTGGTGCTGGCGCTCATCGGCGGCGGGGTGTTGCGTTCGGCTCTGGGCCGAGTCCCCGGCGCGATCGTGACAGGGGGAGTGCTGGGCGCCATAGCATGGTTGTTGGCGGGCGCGGTCTTCGCCAGCCTGGCCGCTGCCGTCATTGGATTCCTGTTCACGCTTCTTGGCGGCGGCATGGGCAGACACGGTGGTGCGCACGCCGGCAGTGGTTACTACGGCGGGTTCGGTGGCGGATTTGGCGGTCGTGGCATCGGTGGCGGCGGTTTCGCCGGCGGGGGCGGTGGCTTCGGTGGCGGCGGCGCTTCGGGGCGCTTTTAGCCATGGACATCCGACGCACATGGCGGCATCTCCTGATGACCGAATGGCAGGTCAAGCGGGCTTTCCCGCCCGATACCTTGGCCGCAATCGGGAACGCGATCAAAGTCAGCGAGACCGGATACGTCGGGGAACTCCGTTTTGCCGTAGAAGGCGCTCTGTACGGCAAGGCGCTATTGAGGGGGCAATCTGCGCGAGAACGCGCGATGGAAGTGTTTTCGCAACTCCACGTTTGGGATACCGAACACAACAATGGCGTGCTGATTTATCTGCTGCTCGCCGATCGCGCCGTGGAAATCATCGCTGATCGTGGCGTTCATGTGAAGGTCGGCGCGCACGAATGGGAGACGATATGCCGCACGATGGAAGTTGCGTTTACACAGCGGAAGTACCAAGAGGGCGTGGTCAGCGGCGTTGCAGCGGTGGCACAGCATTTGGCAAGACATTTTCCCGCGCGCGGCTCTCGGCGCAACGAGTTACCAGATGCGCCGGTCGTCTTGTAGCTCGAAGAGGTTATGCGCCGTGAATGGCCGGAGCTGTGGCCACTTCCTCTATGGCGCATTCCGGGTATCCGCCGCGTGCCAATCTCGAACGCATTCCATCGCAGGCGACTGAAGCAATGAGCAAGAAAGCCGACAAAGCCGAATCAGAAGTGCACCCGCCGCGGGTCTCAAAGGCCGCTTATAAGGACGGCCTGCGCAAGCTCCAGGTCGAACTGGTCAAGCTGCAGCGTCACTTCATCAATTGCAACGACAAGATCCTGATCATCCTGGAGGGCCGCGATGCATCGGGCAAGGACGGCACGATCAAGCGGATTGTCCAGCATTTGAGCCCTCGTGAGACCCGCGTCGTCGCCCTCGGGAAACCGTCGGATCGCGACCACAAATCATGGTACTTCCAGCGGTACGTTCCTTACTTGCCGGCCGCGCAGGAACTCGTTCTCTTTAATCGCAGTTGGTATAACCGCGCCGGAGTTGAGCGGGTGATGGGCTTCTGCACCGATGCTGAGCACGAGGAGTTCATGGACTCGGTATCGGAATTCGAACAGATGCTGATCCGCTCGGGTGTCAAGCTCCTCAAGTACTACCTCGACATCAGCAAAACCGAGCAGAAGAAACGTCTTGAGGATCGTAGGACGGACCCGCTCAAGCAGTGGAAAGTCAGCCCGATCGACGACCAGGCGCTCAAGTACTGGAAGCAATACAGTGCGGCACGCAACGAGATGCTTGCTCGTACGCACAACCCAGCGGCACCATGGACGATTGTGCGTGCCGACGACAAACATTTGGCGCGGCTCAACGTGATCAAGGATGTGCTGAGCCGGCTTCACTACAAGGACAAGAACAAGCGCCAGATCCGGCCGGACCCGCAGATCGTATTCGCATACGAAGCCGCGAATCTCGAAAACGGTCAGCTTGCGAAGTGACCAGGGCGACAACAACGCAGATTGAACATGGCAATGATTCCGGAGATGCGATGAAGACGAGTGTTATTGAAGTGCGCGATATGCTGTCTGTGCTGAGCGTGGACGAAGTGGAAAGGCGTATTGGCGAAGTGCCGGGCGTCGAAAGCGTTACAGTTAATTTCTCTGCTGAAAGCGCTACAGTGCGCTACGACGAAACCCGACTCGAGGTCGCCGACATCAAGTCGGCGGTGCGCCAACGGGGGTATGAGTCTACCGCTTCTGCCAACGCTTCGGCGGGCGACAGTCACGAAGGCCATGCAGCACCGGGCGCGGCGCCTGCAACCCCCGTGCCCGTTGCATCGAAAACTTCCCCGGGCGCTCCTGCCGCCGCGGGCGCCGCTTCCGCCGGCACCGCGCGCCAAGACCATGCGCCACCGTCAACGGCGGAGGCTGCCGCACTAAAACCTTCCTCGGCCGCGCCGGCCGCCGCACCTGCAGGCGACAAACAACAAGACAAAGCGGCGTCGGACAAGAGTTAGGATGACGCGCCGTGACCGGAGATGTACCAAGAGATATTGAATGTGGCGATAGGTAAGGAAGCGCGATGAAAACGAGCGTGATCGAAGTGGGCGGCATGCTTTCGGTACTGAGCGTGGACGAAGTGGAAAGGCGGATTGGCGAGGTGCCGGGTGTCGAAAGCGTTACCGTGAACTACGCTGCGGGAAGCGCCGCAGTGCGTTACGACGAAACCCGACTCCAGATCGCCGATATCAAGTCGGGCGTGCGCCAAAAGGCGCATGAGTCCGGCGCGTCCACCGCCGATTCTGCGGGTGATGCTCACGAGGGCCACGTGGCACCGGGAGCGCCGCCTGCAACCCCCGCACCCGTTGCGGCAAAAACTCCTTCGAGCGCGCCTGCCACCGCGAACGCTGCACCGGGCGGCACCGCACATCAAGACAACGTGGCACCGCCAATACAGGTAGCTGCCTCACCGAAATCTTCCTCATCGGCGCCGGCCATCGCCCCTGCGCTCACGCCGAGCGCGTCGGAATCCGCGCTGGCCGCTGCCGCCGCGCCGGCGCCTGCATCCGACGCCGCACCCGTTGCTTCCCCAGGCAAGGGCCACGAGGACCACGCAGCGCAGGGCGCGCAGCCCGCCATGTCGGCGGATATGGCGCATGAGATGGGCCATGGTGGCGCGGATCTGCCGGCCATGGTCCGCGACATGCGCAATCGGTTCTGGATCTGCCTGATCTTCACCGTGCCAATCTTTTTTTACTCGCCGATGGGACTTTTTACTCCGCCCGCCCCACCATTCGATCTGGACATCAACGTGTGGCTGCTTATCTTCGCCACTCTCGCGGTGGTCTATCCGAGCTGGCCGTTCTTCGTCTCCGCCTGGCGCGCGCTCAGGAAAGGCACCCTGGGCATGGCGGCGCTGATCGTATTGAGCGTGGGTACCGGGTACCTTTTCAGTGTCGGCACCACGTTCTTCTTCAAGGAGGGCGGGCAGTTCTTCGAAGCCGTAGCCGTCCTGCTGGTTTTCATCCTGCTCGGCCACTGGCTGGAAATGCGCGCCCGTGCAGGTGCGTCGTCCGCCATCAACGCGCTGATGAACCTCACTCCGGCGAAGGCGTCGGTCATTCGCAACGGCGCCGAGGTTGAAGTGCCAACGGCGGAAGTGTTGGCGGGCGAGATTGTCGTGATTCGGCCTGGCAACAAGATTCCGGTCGACGGCACGGTGGAGACCGGCGAATCGCTCGTCGACGAGTCCATGCTCACCGGCGAGTCGATGCCGGTGCAGAAAGGGCCGGGCGCTACGGTGATCGGTGCCACCATCAACACCAGCGGCAGCTTTCGCTACAAGGCGACCAAGGTCGGCGCCGATTCGGCGCTGGCGCAGATCGTGAAGCTGGTACAGGAAGCGCAGAACTCGAAGGCGCCGGCGCAACTCCTGGCGGACAAGGCCGCGCAATGGCTGGTGATTGCCGCGATCGTCATCGGTCTTGCGACCTTTACGGTGTGGTTCTGGTGGATCGGGCAACCACTGTTGTTCGCGGTGACACTGACCATCACGGTCTTCGTCATCGCCTGCCCGGATGCGTTGGGACTCGCCACCCCGATGGCAGTCATGGTGAGTACCGGCTTGGGCGCCATGAACGGCATCCTGTTCAAGAACGCCTCCGCGCTGGAGGACGCGACGAAACTCAACGTCATCGTTTTCGACAAGACCGGTACCCTCACCGTCGGCCAGCCCGAGGTCGTGGAAATCGTCACGGCAGACGGAGTCACCGAGGACGTGGTGCTGACCGCGGCCGCGGCCGTCGAGCAGGGGTCCGACCATCCGCTGGCCCAGGCAATCGTGCGCCGGGCGGCGAAGCTCACCGTCGCGGCGCCGACAGGATTCGAAAGCCTCGACGGTATGGGCGCGCGCGCCGAAACCGCCGGCGGAACGGTGTTTCTCGGCAACCGGCTGCTGATGGATACGCAAAAGCTCGCGCTCGGTCCGTTGGAGGCAGAAGCGACCCGCCTGCAGGGGGACGGGCGCACCGTAGTCCACGTGTCTCAGGCCGCTCGCGTGATTGGCCTCATCGCCATCGCCGATGCGATCAGGCCGACTTCCAAGGCAGCGGTGGCGAAGCTGCGCGAACGCGGCATCGAAGTGGTGATGCTGACCGGCGACAACGCAGCTACGGCCAAGCGCATCGCAACGGATCTCGGCATTGAAAGAGTGCTTGCCGACGTGCTGCCGGCCCAGAAGGCCGAGAAAGTGAAGGAGCTGCAGGCCACGGGGAAGAAGGTCGGGATGGTGGGCGATGGTGTCAACGATGCGCCAGCGCTGACCCAGGCCAACGTGGGGTTCGCCATTGGCGCCGGAACGGACGTGGCAATGGAAAGCGCCGATGTCGTGCTGATGAAGAGCGACCCGTATGACATCGTTGCGGCAATCGAGCTGTCGCGCGCAACGTTACGAAAGATGCACCAGAATCTCTGGTGGGCGGTCGGCTACAACGCGATCGCGTTCCCGCTTGCCGCGGGCGTCCTGTATCCATTCGTACTGAGTCCGGAGATTGCAGCCCTGTCAATGTCCGGCAGTACGCTAATCGTGGCGATCAATGCGCTTATGCTGAAGCGGACCAAGCTGGCCGGCATCAAGAGTACGCCGACGAAAAGCCCATCGCCAGCCGCCGCGCCGGCTGCTGCAGGAGCGCCGGCATGAGCGCGCAGATGCACTCCACCGGCCTGGCCGCATACGGTCGGGATCACGCCCAGGGTCGCCCGACGGCGCCGGCTCGAGTCGGGGGAGATCGGGGTGTACCAGGTCCTCGCGAGCAAGCGTGACGCGCGCGGCGCCGCTTCCAATCAGAAGGCGCTTCGGCGACGCGCACGATGACCTTTCATTACGTTTGGCTGCTGTGGTCAAGTGCCTTTCTGCTGCCATGGGTCGGTCTCTGGCTGTGGGCGGGCCCTTATCGCAGCACGATGTGGCGCGCCAGCCTTGCAACGGCGCCGTTCGGGCTGACCGAGCCGCTGTTCGTGCCGGAATACTGGAATCCCCCGAGCCTGTTCGAGTTGGCGCAAAGGACCGGCTTCGATATCGAAAGTCTTATATTCTGCTTCGCCCTCGGCGGCGTCGGCGCGGTCCTCTACAACGTCGTGGCACGTCGTAGCCTGGCACCGCTGCCGTCCGCGGAGCATGTCGATGTCCGGCATCGGTGGCACCGCGTTGCGTTATTGCTGCCGTTCGTGGTGTTTTTGCTGCTCTATTGGCTGCCGTGGAATCCGATTTATCCAGCGATCGCAGCGATGGCGTTGGGCGTGATCGCAGGAGCCGTCTGCCGTCCGGATCTCGCAACCGAGACATTGATTGGCGGGCTTCTCTTTTTCTTCTACTACGCCGTCTTCATGCTTGCGCTGCTGTGGTCGGCGCCCGGATACATCGAGCAGGTATGGAACCTGGCGGCACTCAGCGGCATCCTGGTCGCAGGTATTCCGCTGGAAGAATTGGTGTACGGATTCGCGTTCGGCATGTACTGGTCTGGCGTGTACGAGCACATCACCTGGCGCGGGACGCCGCGCTACGGTGCCGCTGTACCCCAGTCATTGACGGCTGCGCGCTGAACGAGAATGTTCACGTATGCACTGCACCGAAATTGGCGCCTCATTCGTTCCGCTCGGATTCGTCGCAATCCTTGCGCACTCCAAGGAATAGGACTGTGAAAAAGCCACTCTCTTCAGACGCACTGAAAAGAATGAATGCCTATTGGCGTGCCGCCAATTACCTTTCGGTCGGTCAGATCTACTTGTACGACAATCCGCTGCTCAAAAAGCGCTTGACGCTCGAGCACGTGAAGCCACGGTTGCTTGGCCACTGGGGCACCACTCCGGGACTGAACTTCATCTACGTTCATTTGAACCGCATCATCAACGAGCTCGACCTGAACGTGATGTATGTCACGGGTCCTGGACATGGCGGCCCGGGCATCGTCGCCAACACCTACCTGGAGGGCACCTACAGCGAACTGTATCCAACCATCTCGCAAGACGAGGAAGGCCTGAAACGGCTGTTCACCCAATTCTCGTTTCCTGGCGGCATTCCCAGTCACACCGCCGCGGAAACCCCGGGTTCGATCAACGAAGGGGGCGAACTCGGCTATTCGCTGATGCACGCCTACGGCGCAGCTTTCGACAATCCCGACCTGCTGGTTGCCTGCGTCGTGGGCGATGGCGAAGCGGAGACCGGTGCGCTTGCCACCAGCTGGCATTCGAACAAGTTTTTGAATCCTGTCCATGACGGCGCCGTGCTGCCGATCCTGCACCTGAACGGCTACAAGATCGCCAGTCCGACCATCCTCGCCAGACTCGGCCGCGAGGAACTCGAAGCACTGTTTCGCGGCTACGGCTATATACCCTATTTCGTAGAAGGAGACGATCCGGCAAGAGTCCATCAGCTGATGGCTGGGACGCTCGATCACGTTGTCGAGGAGATCCGACAGATTCAAACCGAGGCGCGCCGCCAGGGTTTCAAGAAGCGTCCGGCCTGGCCCATGATTATCCTGCGCACTCCGAAAGGCTGGACCGGGCCCAAGGAAGTGGACGGCCTGAAGACCGAAGGTTCCTGGCGTTCGCATCAGGTTCCCCTCGCCAAGCTAGCGGAAAATCCCGCGCACCTGCGGTTGCTGGAAAAGTGGCTGAAGAGCTACCGCCCCGAGGAATTGTTTGACCGGACGGGCAAGCTCATGCCAGAACTCGCCGACCTCGCGCCCAAGGGCGATCGGCGCATGGGGGCGAACCCGCATGCCAACGGGGGGCTGCTGCTCCAAGCGCTAAAGCTCCCGGATTTCCGGGACTACGCAGTCGCAATCCCCGGTCCGGGTGTAGTCACGGCAGAGGCCACCCGCGTCACCGGTACCTTCCTGCGCGACGTGATGAAACTGAATACGACGGCGCGCAACTTCCGCGTCTTCGGACCCGACGAAACGGCATCGAATCGTCTGGGAGCATTGTTTGAAGTCACTGACCGTGCCTTCATGGGCGACATTGTGAAGAGCGACACGGAACTCTCACCTGACGGGCGCGTAATGGAAGTCTTGAGTGAGCATCTCTGCCAGGGCTGGCTCGAGGGTTATCTGCTCACTGGTCGCCACGGATTTTTCTCTTGCTACGAGGCGTTCATCCACATCGTCGACTCGATGTTCAATCAGCACGCCAAGTGGTTGAAGGTCTCGCGCGAAATTCCCTGGCGGCGGCCGATCGCCTCCCTGACCTATCTGCTGACCTCCCACGTGTGGCGCCAGGATAACAATGGCTTCAGCCATCAGGACCCGGGCTTCATCGACCACGTAGCCAACAAGAAGGCCGATGTCGTCCGGATCTATCTGCCCCCAGACGCCAACACGCTGCTTTCGGTCACAGATCATTGCTTACGCAGCCGCCATTACGTCAACGTCATCGTTGCCGGCAAGCAGCCGGAACTGCAATGGCTGGACATGGATTCCGCCATCAAGCACTGCACCGCCGGGCTTGGCATTTGGGAATGGGCCAGCAACGATCAGGGGAGCGAGCCCGATGTGGTGATGGCCTGCGCCGGTGATGTGCCCACGCTGGAGACGCTGGCCGCGGTGGACATGCTGCGGCGGCATTTCCCGGAACTCAAGATCCGCGTTATCAACGTAGTCGACCTGATGACGTTGCAACCGCCGAACGAGCATCCGCACGGCCTGAGTGACAAAGATTTCGATGTCTTGTTCACCAAGGACAAACCCATCGTCTTTGCCTACCACGGGTATCCCTCGCTGATCCATAACCTGACCTATCGTCGAACCAACCATGACAACCTGCACGTTCGTGGTTACAAGGAAGAAGGCACAACCACCACGCCCTTCGACATGGTGGTGCTCAATGACATCGACCGGTTCCATTTGGTCAAAGATGTTGTCGATCGAGTGCCGAGCTTAGGCCCGCGAGCCGCTTACCTCACCCAAATCATCCGAGACAAACTCATTGAGCATAAACGTTACATTCGCCAGTACGGCGAGGACATGCCGGAGATTCGCAATTGGAAATGGGGCAAACACGAAATCGCGAAGAAGAAAGCCAAGCGCAAATGACTGGCTTGAATCGTTCAAGGAGCTTCTATGTCCACGCAGGTGCAGGAGATGACAAGAACGATTGCCGCACTCACGGCGCCAAGCAAGGGGATTCTCGCGGCTGACGAGAGTTCGGGCACCATTGAGAAGCGCCTCAAAGCGGTAAACGTGTCATGCACGGAACAGACTCGGCGCGACTATCGGGAGGTGTTGTTCTCCACACCCGGATTGAGCGAATTTATTAGCGGTGTAATCCTGTTCGAGGAGACGCTCAAACAGAAAACTGCGGCAGGCGTGGCGCTGCCCCAGTTGCTGACAGCGCAGGGCATTGTGGTGGGCATCAAGGTCGATAAGGGCACGGCGCCACTGCCCGGTTTTCCCGGGGAGAAGATAACGCAAGGTCTGGACGGCTTGGCACAGCGGCTAGACGAGTACAAGGAACTCGGCGCGCGCTTCGCCAAGTGGCGCGCAGTGATTAGCCTCGGCACCGGCATCCCGACGCCGCAGACGATTGCCACCAATGCGCAAGCCTTGGCACGCTACGCGGCCCTCTGCCAGGAACGGGGCTTGGTGCCCATTGTCGAGCCCGAGGTATTGATGGATGGCGACCACACGCTCGCGAGCTGCGCACGCGTCACCGAAGAGGTCCTGCACGCGGTGTTTCACGCGCTGTACCGGCAACGCGTATCGCTTGAGTACATCCTCTTGAAACCTAACATGGTCGTGCCAGGCGCGACGCACCCCGAGCAGGCTGCGCCCGAGCAGGTGGCGCAGGCGACCCTCGCAACCCTGCGGCGTATGGTGCCGGCGGCGGTGCCCGGAATCTATTTTCTTTCCGGCGGGCAGGGCGACGTAGCGGCCACGGCTAACCTCAACGCGATGAACGCGCGCCCGGAGAACCATCCTTGGGTCTTGAGCTTTTCGTACGGACGCGCCCTGCAGGCGCCAACTCTCGAGGCATGGCGTGGTGAGAGCGCGAACAAGATGATTGCGCAGCAGGCGCTGTACCGGTGCGCGAGCCTGAATAGTGCCGCCCGCGAAGGAAAATACACAGCCGCCATGGAGATTGAGCGAGCCGCTACGTGAGTCTTGACAGACGTGAGACCGCGCGTGGCGGCGAGCGCATCTCGGGTACCGCGATGCGGAACGCCTGCACGACGGCCCCGCGTGCGGTGACGGTCGTCACGGCCCCCAATGAAGCTGATGGGGCTGTGTGCGGGAGGCGACGGTGGGCCCACTGACGGAGCGGCGGCAGCACCCTAACTCATTGGAACTCGGTGAGACGAGGCTGAACGCGCTCCAGCGGCACGCCTTCGATTATTTCCTGGAGCAGACGAACCCTGCGAATGGCCTTGTCGCAGACACCGAGCAGCCAGGCGCCCCCGCGAGTATTGCGGCCGTGGGCTTCGCACTGGCGGCCTACCCGGTCGGCGTCGAGCGTGGCTGGATGACACGCGCGGACGCGATCGGGCGCACGCTGGCGCTGTTGCGGTTCTTCTGGACCAGTCCGCAGGGAACAGAGCCCGACGTGACCGGCCACAAAGGCTTCTACTACCACTTCCTCGACATGACCACCGGCCGCCGCTTCGGCCTGTGCGAATTGTCGACCGTCGATACCAGCTTTTTGCTTGCCGGCATGCTCGCTGCCGCGGTGTATTTCGATCGCGAGAGCGAAGACGAACAGGAGATCCGGACCCTGGCCGATACGCTCTACCGGCGAGCGGATTGGCCATGGGCGTGTAACGGCGGTGCGACGGTCACCCATGGGTGGAAGCCCGAGAGCGGCTTTTTGCCCTACCGCTGGGAAGGCTACGACGAGGCCGTTCTCCTTTATCTGCTCGGGCTGGGCTCACCGACACACCCGCTGCCCGTACAGAGCTATGCGGCGTGGGCGTCGACGTACCAGTGGAAGGAGATTTACGGCTACGAGTTCGTCTATGGCGGTCCGCTCTTCATCCATCAGTACTCGCACATTTGGGTCGATTTCCGTGGCATTCAGGATGCATACGCGCGCGACAAGGGCATTGACTATTGCGAAAATAGCCGCCGCGCAACCTACGCCCAGAGGGAGTACGCGATTCGAAATCCGATGGGGTTTGCGGGCTACGGAGAGAACTTCTGGGGACTGACCGCGAGCGATGGACCGGGCTGGACGACGCGCCGAATCCACGGCATCGAGCGCTCGTTCTTTGGGTATGCCGCCCGGGGCGCACCGTACGGCCCCGACGACGGGACCATCGCGCCGTGGGCCGTGGTTGCGTCGCTACCGTTCGCCCCGGAGATTGTCTTGCCGGCAGTGCGGCATTTTCAGGATACCTATCCCCGAGCATCAGGCGAGTACTGTTTCAGGTGCAGCTTCAATCTGACCTTTCCTGACGAGTCCGATGCCGCCGTTGGCTGGAATTCGCCCTATCACTACGGGATCAACCTCGGACCGGTCGTGCTGATGTGCGAGAACTATCGGTCGGAGTTGCTCTGGCGGCTGATGCGTGCGTGCCCCTATCTCGTCGCGGGACTGCGGAGGGCGGGATTCAGCAATGGCTGGTTATGACCGGCCATCTCCATTCGCACGTCCGTTTACCAACGAAGAGCGATAGATCCGCGGTAGTAAGCGTCAGGCGAGCGCTGAATCGACGATCCTCTGCGCGTGCAGTAGGATGCTTTGTAGATGCTCCTTGCCGTTGAAACTTTCCGCGTAGATTTTGTAGAGCGCCTCCGTGCCGGATGGTCGCGCGGCAAACCAGCCGCTGGCGGCAATCACCTTGATGCCGCCAATTGCTTCCTGGTTGCCGGGCGCTCGATTGAGCACCTGTTCGATCTTTTCGCCGGCCAGCTGGTCGTTGTGCAACTGATCGGGCGACAGCCTGGCCAGACTGGCCTTCTGCGCCGGAGTGGCGGCCGCTTCGATGCGGGCGGACACCGGTTCGCCGAGTTCGCGGGTCAGTTGTGCGTACAGCTCTTCCGGGTCCTTGCCCAAGCGCGCGGTAATCTCGGCCGACAGCAGCGCCGGCACCAGGCCGTCCTTGTCGGTCGTCCACACCGAGCCGTCGCGGCG
>JBDTVU010000036.1:0-27498 GCA_040007035.1 Betaproteobacteria bacterium
ACGACATCGGCTTTCCCGGCGCCGTGTCCGCCGACCAGATCATTGCCGGCCATCGTCAGATCATCGGTCGCGCGCATTCGATGGGCCTGAAGGTTTACGGAGGAACGCTGACCCCCTTCCAGTCGTTCTTGCCGGGGATCTACTACACGTCCGATGGCGAGGCAACGCGCCAGGCCGTCAACCGGTGGATCAGAACCGGCAAAGCCTACGACGCGGTGATCGATTTCGACAAGGCGATACGCGACCCGAGCAATCCGGCTGCAATCCTGCCAGCCTATGACAGCGGCGACAATCTGCACCCGAACGACGCCGGCTACAAGGCGATGGCCGATGCCATCGACCTTTCGCTGTTCAGGGACCGGGCCTGCGGCGTCGCACGTCAAGCCGAATAGCCGATCGGCGTCGCCGGGCAAGCCGGAGGCGGGCGGGTCGCGCAATCAATATTGGAATCGTCGCTTGAGCCGCAGGATCGGCGCCTCGACAAGACGCCACATCCCCGCCGCCAAAAGAACCGTCAGCCCGAACCGCGCCGCAAAGGGAGACACCTCGCGCACCACGGAATAATGCGCGGCAAGCCAGTCGAGAAACGGCCACATGAACAGATGGATGAGGTACAGGCCGTAGCTGATCTTGCCCAGGAAACGAATCGGCGCGTAGTTGAAGAATCCGAGGACCAAGCGATTGTCCGTTTCCCACAACCCCAGCACCATCGCCAGAAAACCGAGCGCAAGAAGCGTCTGCATGTGCGGTGGGTGCATGACCTGATCGATCAATGGCAGATCCGGACGGAACAACACGAACAATGCTGCCACCAGCGCGAGGCCGGCCGGAAACATCCATTGCCGGGCGGCAGCGCGTACCCGTTCGGCGGTCTCCGACGCACCCGAGAACACCACTGCGCCCACCGCACCGGCGACGAGATATTCCCCACAGACCAGCGGAATCAATCCATACGCTGACTTCGGCAGGAAGGCGGCAAAGAGGAACCGAAAACCGATGGACGCGCCCCAGAGCGCGAGCAACCACGGAAGCCGCGTGCGCCCAGGCCGCAGGAAGGAAAACAGCAGTGGAAAGACCAGATAGAACTGTTCCTCGACGCACAGCGACCAGAAGTGGATGCCGTACATCCGCGTCGGTTCCCACGGTGCGTCGGCAAGTGCAGGCTGGACCCACGTGTAGAAGAAGATCCCCCAGTTCATCACGTAAAGAACGTATACGGGCAGGTAAGCGATGCCGACCGTAGCTGCCGCCAGTCCCAGCACCAGATAGTAGGCCGGGAAAATTCGCAATGCGCGCCGCGCGTAGAAGATCTTGAGCGCCCGGAAGCGCGGCCGGTTCTCCAGCGTGATCAGGATTCGAGTGATCAGGAAGCCGCTGATCACGAAGAACAGGGAGACTCCATAACTGCCCCACCAGAACAGCTTGCCATCGCTGTGTACCAGAAACACGGCCAGGAACGCGAAGAACCGGAGTCCGTCGAGCTGTTTGCGATATTCCAGAGTTTGCATGGGTCGGGAGCCGGCGAGGAGCGAGCATAACCCGTGCGCGAGCAGCGAATGCTGTATTCGCAACGTGGTGACGATGTGGCGCCTTCCGAAGCCGCACCGAGGCACTCGATCGGGATGCGGATGCGCCCGCTACCGAGGGCGCGGCAGAATCGTCAGATCCCCGCGAACCACTGGTAGCCTTGGTCCTCCCAGTAGCCGCCATTGCCGCCGTTGATCGCGGCGAAGCTCTCGACCAGCTCGATCCGCATCACGTACTTCGCGTGCTTGTAGCCCAACTGGCGCTCGACGCGCAACCGCAGCGGCGCGCCGTTCTTCACCGGCAGTGCGGCGTCATTCATTTCATAGGCGAGGATCGTCTGCGGATGATACGCGTCGTCCATGTCGATGCTCTCGTAGTAGTCGACCGAGCCGTCCTCCTCCAGCGAATCGGCACAGTGGAACACGACGTAGCGCGCGTTCGCCTTCGGCACCACGGTTTCCAGCAGCGCGCCGAGCTTCGTCCCTTTCCACTTCGCGATCGCACTCCAGCCTTCGACGCAATCGTGGCGGGTGATCTGCGTGCGGCTCGGCAGCGCTTTCAGTTCCGCCAGCGACAGCGCGACCGGCTTCTCGACCAGACCGCCGACTTCCAGCCGCCAGTCGGCGAAACCGTTGGCGGCAAGCGTGCGATATTCGTCGGTGGCGGGGTCCGCCGTGCCGTTGCTGCGGAACGACGGCGAGCGGTCGGCCTCCGCGAACTCCTGCGCCATCGCGCGGCGCGGCAGCAGTTTCGCGGCGCCTTCGGTCCATTTCTCCGCGGCGCCGAGGATCTTCGGGAACCAGTCGGTGCGCGAGAGCTGGTTGCAGCCCGCCAGCACCAGCGTGCCGGCGGCGGCGAGCGTGCGCGCGAAGAAGCGGCGCCGTGCGGGGACGATGTCACTCATGGCCGGCCTCCGTTGGAACCCGGTAGCGCCCGGTGATCATCGACCGCAGGTGGTTCCATGGCCCCGCGACGATCAGCGCGAACAGGTGGATGAACACGAACGCGACCAACAGCCACGCGACGACGAAGTGGATCGTACGTGCCGACTGGCGACCACCGACGATGTCGATCCAGCCCGGCCAGATCGCGTTCGCCCACGGCGACATCGCGAAGCCCATCAGGATCGCCAAAGGCAGCAGCACGAAAATGACCTTGAGGTAGGCGATCTTCTGCAGCACGTTGTAGCGCTTCGCCGCTTCGCCGGCCGGGTGGCGGAGCCGCAGGTGATCGCGAATCGATTGTCCGATCGAGCGCAAGTCGTTCTTGTCCGGGGCGAGATCGCGCGCGAGATGCCGGCTGCCGACCGTCCAGGCGATGTACGCGAGGCCGTTCAGCACGAAGATCCACGCGAAGAAGAAATGCCACGTCCGCGCCATCGACAGCCATTGATTGTCGGGGATCGTGAGCCACCACGGAAAACCGCGCACCGCTGGGTTGCCGGCGCGGTCGGCCGAGACACCGAGCACGCCGGTGGTGTCGAACTCGTGGCCGAAGACGCGGGTGACGCCGCGCAGCTCGCCGTTGCCCGCCTGCAGGCCGCGGATCTCGACGATCGGCGGCCGACCGGTGTACGACGACTTGCCCCAGTACAGCGCCGGATGGGCGTTGAAGATCGACAGCCCGCTCATGAACATGATCGTCAACGCGACGACGTTGATCCAGTGCATCAGCCGCACCGGCAGCGTGTGGCGATAGTGGAGAGCGCCTCCGGAGGTCGTGGGTGCGGAAACGGCGGTCGTCATGGCAGTACTCCCGGCGGAACGATGGCCTTGGTCGAACCGGTGGCGGCCATCTTACTGCGGAAACGGCCCATGGTACGCGTGTCGTGCGTCGTCGGACGCATGGCGATCGACGGGAGACCTTGCATTTCGGATGGATTCTGCACGCCTACTTCGTCAGCTCCGTCGCCGTGCCGCCGTGCCGCATAAGCGCGATCCACGCGACTGCCGTCAGCGCCGCGCCCGCGTAGAACGTCACCGCCGGTCCGAACGCGTCCCACAGCCCGCCGGCCACAACGCTGGCGATCAGCAGCGCAACGCCCGAAACCAGATTGAACACGCCGAATGCGGTTCCGCGCAGGTCGGCGGGCGCGGCGGCGGCGACGAGCGCAGACAGCAGCCCCTGCGTCAGCCCCATGTGCAGCCCCCACAGCGCGCCGCCGACGAACACGACGGTCCCGCTGCCGGCGTTGGCGAGCACGAGATCGGACGCAATCAGCGCGATCAGGCCGGCCGACAGCAACCTCGGCCCGTGACCGCGATCCGCCGCCGCGCCCGCCGGATACGACGTCAACGCGTAGACGATCGACATCGCGACCATCACCCACGGCGCGGCGCCGATCGGCAACCCGACGTTCTGCGCACGCAGCACGAGGAACGCCTCGGAGAACCGCGCCAGCGTCAGCACGGCGGCGATGGCGACGACGACCCAGTAGTCGCGCGGCAGCCGCTTGGCGTCGGACCAGTGCAGACGCGGCTTGCCGTTGCCGTTCGCGGCGGGGCGGTCCGGCTCCTCGACGCCGACGACGAGCAGCACGACGGCGATGAAGGCCGGGATCACCGCGATCCAGAATGCCGCCTGGAAATCGCTGGCGAACCACGCCATCGCGCCGATCGCGAGCAGCGGTCCGCCGACGCCGCCGACGGTGTCGAGTGCCTGCCGCAACCCGAAGCTCGCACCGCGGATTTCGGGCGGCGACAGGTCGGCGATCAGCGCGTCGCGCGGCGCGCCGCGGATGCCTTTGCCGACGCGGTCGGCGAAGCGCGCCGTCACCACCCAGCCGAGCGTCGGCGCCAGCGGGAACACGAGCTTGGTCACCGCGGCGAGGCCGTAACCCAGGACGACCAGCGGCTTGCGGCGACGGAAGAAATCCGACAGCACGCCCGAGAACACCTTGACGATCATCGCCGTCGCCTCGGCGATGCCCTCGATGATCCCGATCGTCGCCATGCTGGCGCCCAGCCCCACCGCGAGGTACAGCGGCAGCAGCGCGTGGATCAGCTCCGACGACAGGTCCATGCACAGGCTGACCAGCCCGAGCGCCCAGACGCCGCGGGGGATCGCGGCGAGACCCTTTTTGCGCTTCATTCCCGCGGCGCCAACGGCGTGGTCAGGCTAGCTCCCGAACTCGAACGCCGCCGTCAAGTCGCCAGCTCCCGGCCGAACGCCCGGCAGCGGCTCGAGCCCGAACCGGCGCGTGATCAGCTTGATGATCGACGTCGTGTCGTACGGCGTATGGTCGACGTAGCCCCTCTTCGCGAACGGAGACACGATGATCGCCGGAATCCGCGACCCGGGGCCCCAGCGGTCGCCGGCGAACGGTGCCGCGTGATCCCAGAAACCACCGTTCTCGTCGTAGGTGACGATGATCGCCACCTTCGGCCACAGCGCACTGGCTTTGATCTTTGCGACGAGGTCGGCCATGTGCGTGTCCCCGGACAACACGTCGGTGTATCCCGGATGCTCGTTCAGCGAGCCCTGCGGCTTGTAGAACACGACCTGCGGCAGCTCACCCCTGTCGATGCCGGCGACGAGGTCGGTGTAGTCCTTCAGGTGGCGCTCGCGGTCCGCCGTTCCGGGCGCGAAGCGGGTGTAATAGTTGAACGGCTGGTGGTGCGCCTGGAAGACGATCGAGCCCTTCTCGCGGTTGTACACGACGGTGCGCTTCGCGTCGGGCGCCTGCATGCCGTCCTTCAGCGCGGCGCTCCATCCGCCCGCATACCACGCCCAGCTCACCCCCTTCGCCGACAGCGTATCGCCGATGGTCCTGGCGGCCTGCGGCGGCAGCGTGTGCTTCGTGGGATCGGTGAACCGCGCATCGCCGCCGGCCGCCGGCGGCACGCCCGAGGGCTGGTACGGCGGCTGGGTCGTGTTGACCGAGAAGCCGTCCGGCGTGACGTCGCCGTCAAACGTGAGTTGGTCGCCGTCGCGCGCGGATGCGGGCGAGCCCGGACGGCGTTTCAGTTTGCCGTTCTCGTCGACCTGCGCGCGCACGCCTGCCGGCGCGTTCTCGTCGCGCGGCGTGCACGCGCAGATCAGCCACTGGTGGTTGAGGTACGAACCGCCGTACGCCGCCATGTAGAAGTTGTCGGCCAGCGTGTATTCGCGCGCCCATTTCCACAACGGCAACGACGAGCCGTCGTAGTACGCCATCGTGTAGCCGCCGGCGTCCGACACCGCGGCGAAGAGGTTGTTCTTGCCGCCATTGATCTGCTCGATGTTCTGGTAGTACTTGTGCACCGGGCTTCGCACCTGCTGCGACAGCGGCAGGTTGTACGGCGGCGCGTCGAGGCGGAACGGCCGGTTCGGCACCCGGTGCGGGAACGCCGGGTCCGGGTCCTTGCCCTTCCACGCCGGCGGCAGGTCGACCATCGGCGTGCCGTCGCGGTCGAGCTGCGTGGTCTGCTCGGTCGTTGCGTTGGCGAGCCCGTTCGCGCCCGGGAACAGCCCGTACAGGTGGTCGAAGCTGCGGTTTTCGGCGTAGATGACGATGATGTGCTCGATCCGGTCGAGGCCGGCCTTCGACGTCGGCGCCGGCGGTTGCGTGGTGCAAGCGGCCGCCAGCACTGCGACCGCGGCGGCGAAGATTCGTGCGCTGCGCATGGTGAAGATCATCTGCTCCTCCATCGGATTCCGTCGCTCAACCGAGCGTCACGCTGGCGCGCACGACACCTGCGCGCTCATGGCGCGCGACGATGTCCACGCGCTCGCCCTTCTTTGCCCGGACGACCCACTCGATTTTCGCGCGGTCGTCGGTCACGTGGTAGTCGGGCCAGAACGACACGCCGGTGTGCTTCGCCCATTTGCCTTCGAGCTGGCCCATGTCTTCTCGCCGCTTGCCGTGGAGCAGTTCGCCGCCGGCGGGCACGGCGATTTCCGCGATCACGCCGCGCACGACCTTGCGTTCCAGCATCCGCTTCGACACGTAGCTCGGCAGCCAGCCTGTGTTCTGGACGACGAGGCGCACCCGCCACGCGTCGTCACCCAGCGCGTCGGCCTCGGCGGCGACCAGCTCCATCTTCGGCGACGTCAGCGCCTGCCACAGCAACCACTTCGGGAAGCGCGCGAGCTCCTTGGCGAGGAACCGCGGCGGCGGATTGGAGAACGCGTGGAAGCGGTTCCAGCCGCCGATCTCGACCTTGCCCAGCTGCGGATGGTCGTACGCGCGCCACGGCACGTGCGCGATGCCGGAAAGCTTCTGCTCGTTCCACTGCCACAGCTTGAGATCGTCGGCGATCGGGTGGTCGCGGAACCAGTCGATGTAGTCGTAATTCTCGATGCCGGCCTCGCGCATCGGGCTCCAGATCTCGACCACCCAGGTATAGACGCCCAGGTGCTCGTAGAGCCAGTCGAACGTGCCGCCGATCACCGATTTCGGGTGGTAGCGGAACTCGTGGTAGACGGAGATCGCCGGATAGCCGGTCAGCTCCTGGCCCTTGTCGCCGGTCTTCTTGTAGAACCAGAGGTCCTCGGCGTGCATCTCGTCGTCGGGCTGGTGCTCGAACGGGCGCAGCAGCACGCCGCTCCACGTGTGGAACGTCGTCGCGCCGGTGATGTTGGTGTGCCCGGTCAGGAACGCGACGACGGCGCGCGTCTCCGGCTCCGACGTCGGATACGGGCCCGCGCCCAGCTGCTCGAACTCCTGCCGCCAGCTCGCCGGAAAGTTGCGGTTGAGGTCGAGTCCCTGCTTGTTCTTCTTCAGCCGCAGCGTGTAGCCGTCCCAGTCCTCGAGGCTGCCTTCCGGCACGACGCGGAAGTACGCACCGCCAACTTCGACGGGCTCGCGACGGACCATCAGCCCCGGCTGCTCAGGATGCTCCTTCCACAATCCGTTCGGGTCGGGAATCCGCATCTGCAGGATCAGGCCGTCGCCGTCGATGTCCTCGACCGTCAGGCCCTCGATCTCGTCCTCGTCGTGCGGATACGGCCGTGTGCTGGAGCGGATCCATTTCGGCTTGTCGGCCAGCGCCCATTCGGCGCCGTCGGGATTGATCCGCGGGCAGAGGTAGAACGCGCGGGTGTCGAGCGCGCGGGTGACGTCGGCGTCGTTGCCGTACTGGGTGACCAGCGTGTGCAGGAAATACAGGTTGGCGGCCGACGCGGCGACTTCGGTCGCATGGATGTTGCCGTCGACCCAGAACGCCGGCTTGTCGGCGGCGACGCCGGTCGCCGCGTTGGTGACGGCGACGACCCAGATGTCGCGGCCCTCGTGGCTCTTGCCAATCGACTCGAGCGTGACGAGTTGCGGATACTCGGCGGCGAACGCGCGGAGCAGCGCCGTCAATTCGTCGTAACGGTAGAAGCGGTCGAAGGCGATGGCAGGCATGACGGGGCGACTTCCGGCAAAAGACCGCCAGTGTCGCGGGCGGAGCGCGGGCGCGTCAAGCTGCGTCGCGGTTTGACAGCGCGCTAAGGCACGAACTCGACGTCGACGTCGCGGTTGTCGGCGCGGCCGCGGTCGTCCACCGCCCGCAGCACGTATCGTCCCGGCTGCGGCGGGCTCCACGCGAGCCCGTCGCCGCTATCGGCCCGTCCGACGAAGCCCTGGTTGGCGAACCAGTACAGCGCGCCCTGTCCGGTCCGGTTCGCGCGGAGCGCCATCGTCGTCGGCTGCGACAGGCGAATCGTGTAGGTGACGCCACGAAGCGGCGACGTGATCTGCGGCGCGTCGCCCGCGACAGCGGCGTCATCGCTCGCGCAATCGGGGAGCGGGGGCGGCGCACGGCGCGGCATCCCTGCTTCACGGAACAGGCGCTCGAGGTCGCTCGGCCAGAACTCGTGGATCTCGCGCCGCGTGGTCGGGCCGTCGCCGCACACGGCCTCGCCGGTGCGGACATCGACCAGCACCGGCCGGTGCAACGTGCTGATGCGGATCGGCGACTTGCCCGGCAGGAACCACGTCGTCGCGCGCTCGCGACACCACTCGTTCGGCAGGTCGCCGGTCGCCGCGCACACCTCGACCTTCGCCAGGTGCGCCGGCTGCCGGCGCACAAACGCCCGCGCGTCGGCTTTCTGCGCCCGTAGCGCATCGACGATCTGGAAGAACAGCGGCGCCGCGGCCTTGACGCCGACGAATGCCGGATTGCCGCTGCCGTCGAAGTTCCCGATCCAGACAACGAGCGCGTAGCGTCCGAACACGCCCGCGGTCCACGCGTCGCGGAATCCCCACGACGTGCCCGTCTTCCACGCCACCGGAACCCGCGCCGGCTCACCGGTGTCCGGCCGCGGATTCCGGCGCAGCATGTCGAGCGTGACGAACGCCGCTTCGTCGGAAAGGAGCCGTACGTCCTGCTGACGGTCGCGCGGCACCTCGACGGTGTACGCCAGCGGCCGCAGCACGCCCTCGTTGGCGAGCATTGCGTACAGCCTTGCCAACTCCTCCATCGTCACCTCGCCGCCGCCCAGCGCCAGCGCGAGGCCGTAGTGCCGCTCCGACGCCATCTTCGACACGCCGGCGCTCTGCAGGAAATCGTAGAGGCCGGGCCGCGACAGCTTCGCCGCGACCGCTACCGCCGGTACGTTGCGGCTGCGCACCAGCGCGTCCTGCGCGGTGATCGGCCCGACGAAGCGACCGTCGAAGTTCTCCGGCGAGAACGGGCCGAACGCCGTCGGCGCGTCCTTCAGCACCGTCAGCGGATGCAGCACGCCCTGGTCGAGCGCCAGCGCGTAGATGAAAGGCTTCAACGCCGATCCCGGTGAGCGCTTGGCGAGCACGCCGTCGACCTGGCCGTCGATCGCCGGGTCGAACCAGTCGGCCGAGCCGACCAGCGCCTTCACCTGCATCGTCGACGTGTCGACGAGAAGCGCCGCCGCGTTGCGGATGCCGACGGCGCGGTTGCGCTCGACGTACTGGTGGAGGATCCGTTCGACGGTGCGCTGCGCGCCGAGATCGACGCTGGCGCGGATCTCGCCGCCCGCGCGACCGCGCTGCCGCTGCAGCAGGTCGGTCAGGTGCGGCGCCGCAAATGGCAGCGTCGCCATCGATCGCGGCGCGAGCGGCAGCGCGAGGTCGGCGGCGAACGCCCCATCGGCCGGGTGCCGCGCGCGCCACGCCTCCCAGAGCCGCGTGCGCGCGACGGCGAGCTCGACCGGCAGTTGCTGCGGGGCCTCCGGTCGGTGCAGGGCGAGCCGCCGGCGCGGATTCTGCGGGATCACCGCCAGCGCCAGCACCTCCGGCAGCGTCAGGTCCTGCGCCCGCTTTCCGAAATACACAAGACTCGCTGCGCCGACGCCCTCGACGTTGCCGCCGTAGGGCGCGACGTTGAGGTACGCCTCGAGGATCTCGCGCTTCGAGAAGCGGGCCTCCAGCCACAGCGCGGCGCCGATCTGCGCGACCTTGCCCGGCACGCTGCGGCTGTCGATCCGGTACAGCCGCCGGGCGAGCTGCATCGTGATCGTCGAGCCGCCCTGCCGCGAGCCGCCGGCCAAGGTGGCGACGGCGCTGCGGACAAGCGCGACGGGATTCACGCCCGGGTGCCAGTAGTACCAGCGGTCCTCGTACAGCAGCACCGCCTCGGGCAGACGTGACGACATTGCGGCCAGCGGAATCCACAACCGGTACTGGTCGTCGGCGGCGAGCGTCAGGCGCATCAGCTCGCCGCCCTCGGCGTAGATCGCCGTCGACCGCGGCACGGCGGCGGCGAGCGGGGCGTGCGGGACCACACGCAGCACGACGAGCGCCAACGCCGCCGCGCCGGCGAGCGCGCCCGCGATCTTCCACCGCTTGCCGCAAAGCGCCATCGCCGCCCTACTTCGCCGGCTTCTCGACGACGATCGTCGCCGCCAGCGAGCGCGCCTGCACACCGCGCTCGTACATCGACTCGCCGTAGGCCGGCGGCGCGGTGAACGTGCCGGCGTTGGTCGCCTTGATCCGGTAGGTGAACTCCGCGGTGTCCTTCTGCGCGCTGCCGTAGAGGACCACGCGGTCGTCGCGTATGTCGGCGTACTCGGCGTTCCAGCCGCCACGGCCGCCGTTGAGGCGATTGGTCCATGTCGACGCGCCGCTCGCCCGCGCAGGTGTTTCGGCCTCCGGCGCGGGCGGCGGCTGCAGCACCGGCTCGAAGCCGCCCGGCAACAGATCGACCAGCGCAAGGTTCGGCACGAAATCGCGGTCGACCGCGCGGAAGCGCAGCCGCACGGTGACCTCGTCACCGAGCTTCACCGTCGTCACCGGCTTGCCGGCGGCGTCGACGTACTCGCGGATCACCTCGAGCCCGTTGCGCAGCTCGCCGACCGGCAGCTTGCGGTCGAAGCCCGACTCGGTCACCGCGTAGTAGCCGGTGAGATTCGCGTCGAGGCCGAACCGCAGCTTCGCGGTGCCGGCAGCGAACGCGACCCGCGGCAGCAGGCTGTCCGGCAGCGCGAGCGGCTTGACGCTGCCGCCTGCGTCGATTTCCGCGATCGACAGCTTGCCCAGCGCCTGCGCATCCAGCGTGCCCGCGTAGGCATCGAGCGCGAGGATTGTGTAGGCCGCCGACAGCGTGTTCACCTGGTTGTCCGACACCGGTTTCATCATCGCCAGCATCGCCTCGGGCGGCAGCTCGCGCGCCAGCTTCGGGAAGTGGCGCGCCAGCAGGTAAAGCGTCTGCGCGTCGCGGATCAGCGGGTCGTAGTACCGGTCGTAACGGAACGGGGCGCCGCGCTTGACCAGCAGCGTTGCAGGCCCGTCGATGAGCTCGGCGGCAATGCGCTCCTGCTTCAGCATCTGGTAGCTCGCCGCGAGGTAGGCAGCCACCGAATCGTCGCGCCAGCGCTTCGGGTACTTCGCGTCCAGCGTCTCGCGCAGACCGGTCAGCATCGGCGTCGTCACCGTGCCCTGCCGCGTCAGCAGGTACGCCGCGTAGGCGCGCGTGCGCGCCGCGTACAGATCGGCGGCCGGGCTCGCGCCCAACTGCTGCAGGTAGTCGAGGCCCTTCTGCACCATGTCGAACGGCACGCTCTCGCCACGCTCGCGCGCTTCGAGCAGCAGGTGCACCGCGTACACCGACGCGAACTCGTCGGCCTCAACCGACGCCGCCCACAGGCCGAAGCCGCCTTCGGCGTTCTGCCGGCTGCGCAGCACGCGCACCGCCTCGTCGAGCGTCTTGCCGTTGGCGGACCCGCCGCCGCGGCCGAACTCGGGCCGCTTGCCGAGAATGACGGCCGGCATCGCCTGGCTTACCAACTGCTCGGTGCAACTGTGGGAGAAGTCGGCCAGATAGCCGGACAGCCCGTAGGCGACGACCAGCGGTACCGGCGACACCGCTGCGTCGAGTCGGCGATGCTCGACGAAGAGGTCGCGCGTCACCGGCACGTCGGTCGAGCCCTTGAAGCTGCCGACGGAGAGCTGCGTGTAGTGCGGCGTAGCCGGCCGCACGCTGACGTCGGTGGCGAGCTTCGCGCTCTTCGGGCCGAGCGACGCGGTGAACGCAAGCGTGGCCGAGCCGAGCTTTGCCGCCGCGCCGTCCTTCGCCTTCAGCCGGAACACTACGACGCCTTCTCGCATCTCGGCGATCTTCAGCGTCTGGCTGGCCGGGCCGACCAGTTCGAAATTCGGCGCCGCGGAGAGCGCCACGGCGACCTGCGCCTCGGCCCCCGAGCCGGCGACGTTGTTCGCGACACCGACGCTGACGTCGAACTCGTCGCCGGGCGCCACCATCGCCGGCACGTTCGGCGACAGCACGAAGTCGCCGCGGACGAGCGCCTTCTTCTGCGCGACGCCCATCGTCGTATCGTTGACCGCCACCGCCATGACACGCAGGGTGCCGTTGAACGTGTCGGGCACCGTGTAGCTGAACTCGCGGTCGCCCTTGATGTCGACGATGCCGGACCACCAGACGGCCGGTGGGTCGCGCTTGCGCTTGAACGGATTGAGGTGCCGGCCGAGCGCACCCTCGGCATCACCGCCTGGCGCCGCCGTCGCCATCAGCTTGCGGAACTCCGGCAGGATCAGGTCGAGGATCTGCGCGGTGCGCACGTCGAGCGCGCGCTTCTCGAAGAAGTGGCCGAGCGGATCAGCGTTCTTGTAGCGGGCCACCTGCAGGATGCCTTCGTCGACGGCAAACACCACGGCGCGCGTCGGCTGCGCTGCCGTCAGTTTCAGTTTCAGCGCCTGTCCCGGCTTGACCAGCTCCGGCGTCTCCAGCGTCAGCACGTTCGTCCGCTGCGCGAGACTGGTCGCGAACGGCACGATGCCCCACGACAGCGGACTCATGAAGATCTCGTCGGACGCCGGATCGCGGACGAACTGGACGCTGACGTAGCCGTTGCCCTCGAAGTCCTTCGGCAGCCGGATCTTCTGCACCGACGACAGCGTGTCGGCCTTGAACCACTGCTGGGCGTAGACACGGTCGCGCTCGATCGTGATCAGGCCCGCGCCAACGTACGGCGCGCGGACGGCGACCTCGATCTCGTCGCCGGGCGCGTAGTCCTTGCGGTTGAGCGCAAGCTGCAGCTCCGCGTTGCGCTCCAGCGAGCGGGTGACGTTGCCCTGGCCGGCGACGCTGTACTCGACGCGGTTCAACTCCAGCCCGTCGGCGTTGCGGACGACGTAGGCGAAATTGCCCGGCACGTCGGCGGCAAGCCCGAGCTTCATTCCCGCGGCCGGGATCGCCAGCGGCGACTCCTTGACCAGCACCTCCTTCTTGCGTGACTCGTACTTGTACGTCCCGGAGTCCTGCCGCGTCAGCACCGAGACGAACCTGCGCTCGACGTATTGCAGCGTCAGCTTGTCGGCAGCCGTCTTCTTCGCTGCCGGGTCGATCGCGATCAGCGCGACCTCGCGCTTCGCGCCGCGCGACACGTAGCCCAAGTCACCGTCCGCCTTGTACCCGATCAGGAACGGCAGCTCGGAGACGAGCGACGCCGTTTCCGCGGCGACGCTGCGCCCGCCTTCAAGCTCGAACGCGCGGGCGAGCACGTGCAGCCGGTAGGTCGCACGCGCGTACTTGCCGAGACCGAGGTCGAACTCGGTGTTCCCCTCGGCGTCGGTCTTTGTGTCCTGGAGCTTTTCCGAGTAGCCTTCCTTCGCCCGCTGCGGGTCGTAGAACGTCCAGTCGGGATAGCTGCGGAACGCCGGGAACGCCGGCGACAGCGTCAGCGTGGTCTCGACGCGCCGATTTTCCGCCGGCGTGCCGAACAGGTTCTGCACGTTGATCCGCGCCTTCAGCTCCTTCGGCGTCACCCAGCCTTCGACGACTTCGGTCGACAGCCGCGCGACGACTTTCATCCGATCCGGCTCGAACTCCTGGACGCGCACCTGCGTGCTGCCGATCTGCTGCCCCGGCCGCCCGTCCTTCACCGTATACAGGTTGATCGCGTAGCTGCCGGTCGGCGCGGTATCGAGCGTCGTGTGCGCGAGCTCGTTGAAGCCGCCGGCGGCGAGCTTGATCCGCTCGCGCTTCACGACGAGGCCTCGCGCATCGAGCACCTCGGCTTCGAGTGGCAGCCCGGCGAGCGATTTCGCCTGCGGCCGCGTCCAGTCGGCCGCCTTGACGATCATCCCGATGTGAAACGTGTCGCCGGGACGGTAGATGCCGCGGTCGGAGAACAGGTACGCATCGAGCTGCCCGGCCGATTTCGCGTTGGCTACCCCGCCGACGTCGAAGCGCGAGACGTCGAGCATGCGGTCGCCTCGGTTGAGCGGCAGGAAGCTGGTGTCGCCGCCCTTGCGGACGACGATCAGCAGCGGCGCGCGCTCGCGGACGAGTCCCTCCAGCTTCGGGAAGCGGACGGTGCCCGACGCGTCGGACGGCTGCGAGGCGAGCGTCGCGCCGTTGCGCGCGATCACGTCGACGGTGGCGCCGGCGACCGGCTGGCCCGATTTGATCGACTGGACGAACACGACCTGCGTGCCGTCCTGCTCGCGCTTCATCAGCAGGCCGAGGTCGGTGACGAGGATCAGCCGCTTGTCGACGCGCTCGGTCGGCTCGGCCGGCTGCGCCTGCGCATCGACGTCGGCGTCGCCCTCGGACTCGCCTTCGCCCTCGCTCTCGCCGCTGCTCTGCTCTTCGGCAGCGGTGCCGCCGGCCTTCGCCGCCGCGATCGCCGCCTCCTGCGCGGGATCCCAGCCGCGCACGGTCAGCAGGAAGATCCCGCGGCGGTCGTCGCCGTCCTTCTTCAGGTACTCGCCGACGTCGACGGCTTCGTAATGCGCGCGGCCGCGTGCGAGCCCCGGCAGCGGGGTCTTGCGCTCGAAGCGCTCGGTCAGGTCGTCGGGGCCGAAGCTGCCGTAGAACTCCGGCGTGGCGAAGTTGCCGCTCGACTGCGAGACGAGGTGCTGCAACTGGCCGGGCAGCACGCGGCCCAGCTCGACGCGGATGCCCGGCAGGTCGCGCACCAGCACGGCGACCTTCTTCTCGCCGCTCATCGCGAGCAGCGAGCCCTGGCTCAGGATCTTCAGCTCCGGCGGGAACGGCGGCACGCGCCGGATCTGCTGGTTGCGCGCGGCGAGCACGTAGCCGCCGAACGACTTCACTCCCTTGTCGACCTGCACGTAGACGTAGCGGCCGACGTCGGCGCGGTAACGGAACGAGTGGGTCTCGGTGTTCTCGCGCTCGGCGGGGATCGCGGCGAGGTCGAGCTTCGCGCCGGTCTTCAGCACGGCATCGGTGATCTCGGCCGAATTGCCCCAGCCGTAGGGCCGTGTGCGGTCCTCGGGCTTGCTCGTCGGGTGGTACACGGGCAGCAGCCATGCGCCGACCGCCTTCTGCATTTCCTTCTCGTGCACGGCGGCGGACGTGCCCACGACCAGCACCTGCTCCATCTCGTTGCGTTCGTTCGAGACGACGGTCGCCTGGACGTCACCGATGCCGAGGCTGTAGAGGCCGGGGATCGCGACGTTGCGCTTCAGTTCGTCGGCCGTCGACGGCCCGCCGCGCGCGGCGACGACGCCCTTGTCGACCGTCACGTCGAGGCGCGTCGATTCCTTCGGGATCGGCAGCGGCTGCGAGTGGACGAATGCGTTGAGCTTCAGCTTGTCGTAGCTGACGACGAACGGTGTCTTCTCGGCGCCGATGCCGAGCACGCCGGCCGACGCGCCGGCCATCTTCAGCGCGATCCGCTTCTCCAGCGACGCCGGATCCACCGGGTGGCTGAAATTGAGCGTCACGACCGCCTTTTTCGCGGCCGCGTCGACCGGGTCCTGGTAGAACTCCGCGCCGGCGATCCGGGCGACGAACGCCGGCGCCTTGAACGCGAACTTCGAGTCGGCGAGCAGGATCTGCGGCGCGACCGCTGCCGGCGCCAGCGTCACGCCGTACCCGGCGCCGACCGGCCAGTCGTCCTTCGGTGCAAATTCGAGCACCTTGTCCGACCGCCAGCGCCAGGTGCCGGCAATCGTCGGCGTCATCTCGATCCCGTCGACGATTTCCTTGCCGATCTTCGCGATCGGCGCGACGCCGCGCGCGAACTCGACGACGAGCGGATTCGGCTTGCCGTCGTTCTCGATCTCGGTGCGCGAGGGCGCCGTGACCTTGAAGCCGACCGTCACCGGCACCGGCCGCGCCTCCCACCACTGCCAACCGTACCACCCGCCGACCCCGGCGGCGGCGACGAGCGCCAGCGCGAGCGCGCTCGCCCGCGGCTTCGCCGCCATCGTCTCGCCGAGCGCCGTGCCGCGTTCGCCGAGCCAGTCGAGCCAGCCGGGTGGGCGCCACTGCACCTGACCGACCAGCGGGGCCAGCAGGCGGGCCAGCAACGAGAAGAGGAACCCGAGAATGCGCAGCGGCAAGGTCAGCAAGGCCATGATCCGGAGGGAAGTTTGAGGTTCGACGCCTCCGGATTATGCCTGCCGGTCGTGCCCGATCCGGGCGCCGGCAGCGGCAAAGCGGCGATCAATGATGACAAATGAGATGCAGGGCGGCGGCGGGTCGCCTGTCGCCGACTTCATCCCCTTCCGCCCCGGGACGGGAACCGCTTCCGGTCTGCTTTGCGGTCGGCACCCGATTACCGTATATTTGTACGGTATTCCGACCACCTGCCTCCATGCTCCCCGCCTGCGCCGAACTCCACTGCCTGTCGAACTTCTCGTTCCTGCGCGGCGCGTCGCACCCGGAGGAACTGGTCGAGCGCGCGCATGCGCTCGGTTATTCGGCGCTGGCACTCACCGACGAGTGCTCGCTCGCCGGCATCGTCCGCGCACACCTCGCGGCGAAGGCGGCGGGGCTGCCGCTGATCGTCGGCAGCGAGTTCACGCTGGTCGACGCGACGAAGCTCGTGCTGCTCGCGACCGACCGCGAGAGCTACGGCAACCTGTCGCAACTGATCACCCGCGGCCGGCGGCAAGCGAAGAAAGGCACCTACGCACTGACCCGCGACGACGTGGCGGTGCTGGCCGACGGGCTGCTCGCGCTGTGGGTGCCACCGGAGAAAGCAGAGAAAGTAGGGTCAGACTCGACTTTTCATCGCGACCGCAAGCAGACGGCAAACGATTCCGAAAAGTCGAGTCTGACCCTACTTTCTCTCGCGCGCTGGGTCGCCGCCACGTTCCCGGGCCGCGCGTGGATCGCCGTCGAGCTCACCGCCCGCGCCGGCGACCGCGCGCGGTTCGCCCGCTGCGAGGCGCTGTCGCGGGCGAGCGGACTGCCGCTGGTGGCCGCCGGCGACGTCCACATGCACGTCCGCGCCCGGCGCGCGCTGCAGGACACGGTGACGGCGATCCGCGTCGGCAAGCCGCTCGCCGAGTGCGGTTACGCGCTTTACCCCAACGGCGAGCGGCACCTGCGCTCGCGGGCGCGGCTGGCGACGATCTACCCGCGCGCGCTGCTCGACGAAACCGTCGCCATCGCCGCCCGCTGCACGTTCTCCCTCGACGAGCTGCGCTACGAATATCCGGAGGAGATCGTCCCGGCCGGCGCGACGCCGGCCTCGCATCTGCGCGCGCTGACGGAAGCCGGCCTTGCCCGGCGCTACGCCGCCGGCGTCCCCGCCGACGTCCGCGAGCTGATCGAGCACGAGCTGGCGCTGATCGCCGAGCTTCGTTACGAACCCTACTTCCTCACCGTCGACGACATCGTCGCGTTCGCAAAGCGCAAGAACATCCTGTGCCAGGGCCGCGGCTCGGCGGCGAACTCGGCGGTGTGCTACGCGCTCGGCATCACCGAAGTCGACCCGGCGCGGATGAGCATGCTGTTCGAGCGCTTCATCAGCCGCGAGCGCAACGAGCCACCCGACATCGACGTCGACTTCGAGCACCAGCGGCGCGAGGAGGTGATCCAGTACATCTACGCGAAGTACGGCCGCGACCGCGCGGCGCTGGCCGCCACGCTGATCACCTACCGGCCGAAGAGCGCGGTGCGCGACGTCGGCAAGGCCCTCGGCCTCGATCTCGCGCAGGTCGACCGTCTCACCGGCGTGTTCTCGTGGTGGGACGGCCGCGAGGTGAAGCCCGAGCGCATCCGCGAGGCCGGCTTCGAGCCCGACAATCCGGTGATCGTGCGGCTGGTCACGCTGACCAACGAGCTGATGGGCTTCCCGCGCCACCTGTCGCAGCACGTCGGCGGCTTCGTCATCGCCCGCGGGCTGCTCGAGCGGATGGTGCCGGTCGAGAACGCGGCGATGCCCGAGCGGACGGTGATCCAGTGGGACAAGGACGACCTCGACGCGATGGGCCTGCTCAAGGTCGACTGCCTCGCGCTGGGGATGCTGTCGGCGATCCGGCGTTGCCTCGACATGGTGTCGCGCTGGCGGGCGAAAGTAGGGTCAGACTCGACTTTTTCATCGGGTCGCGCGCCTGATTCGAACGACAGCGAAAAGTCGAGTCTGACCCTACTTTCGCCGCTTTCACTCCAGGACATCCCCGCCGAGGATCCCGAGGTCTACGCGATGTGCCAGCGCGCCGACACCATCGGCGTGTTCCAGATCGAGTCGCGCGCACAGCAGTCGATGCTGCCACGGTTGAAGCCCGCGTGCTTCTACGACCTCGTCATCGAGGTGGCGATCGTCCGTCCCGGTCCGATCCAGGGCGGGATGGTGCATCCGTACCTGCGGCGGCGGCAGGGCAAGGAGCCGGTCACCTACCCGAGCGCGGCGGTGAAGAGCGTGCTCGCGCGGACACTCGGCGTGCCGATCTTCCAGGAGCAGGTGATGCAGCTCGCGATCGTCGCCGCCGGCTTCTCGCCGGGCGAGGCCGACCACCTGCGCCGCTCGATGGCGGCGTGGCGGCGCAAGGGCGGCCTCGAGAAGTTCGAGCAGCGACTCGTCAACGGCATGGGCGCGCGCGGCTACAGCGAAGCGTTCGCGCGCCAGATCTACCAGCAGATCCTCGGCTTCGGCGAGTACGGCTTCCCCGAGTCGCACTCGGCGTCGTTTGCGCTGCTGGTCTACGTGTCGGCGTGGTTGAAGCGCTACCACCCGGCGGCGTTCTGCGGCGCGCTGCTCAATTCGCTACCGATGGGCTTCTACGCGCCGTCGCAACTGGTGCAGGACGCGCGCCGGCACGGCGTCGACGTACTGCCAGTCGACGTGACGGTGAGCGAGTGGGAGTGCGCGTTGGAGAAAGCAGGGTCAGACTCGACTTTTGGCTGTCGTCCGGGCAGGGAGGTGGACTCGATGGAAAAGTCGAGTCTGACCCTACTTTCTCTTTCTCCCTCGCCCCGCTCGCGGGGAGAGGGCTGGGGTGAGGGGCCCGCATTGCGCTTGGGCTTCCGGATGATCGCCGGCCTGTCCGAAGCCGGTGTGCAGCGCATCGTCGACGCGCGACGCGCGGCGCCGTTCGCCAGCATCGCCGACCTCGCCCACCGCGCGCGGCTGGAGAAGCACGACCTCTCCCGGCTCGCCGACGCCGGCGCGCTCGAAGCGCTGGCCGGCCATCGGCACGACGCGGTGTGGGACGTCGCCGGCGTCGAGCGCCTGCCGCCGTTGCTCGCCGGCAGCACGTTTGACGAAACCGCTGCCGCGCTGCAGGTGCCCACCGAAGGCCAGGACATCGTCGCCGACTACCGGACGCAGGGCCTCACGCTGCGCCGGCACCCGCTGGCGTTATTGCGCCGGCAGCTCGCGCGGCGGCGGCTCGTCACCTCGGCCGAGATCGCGCAGGCGCCGCACGGCCGCATCGTACGCACCGCCGGCATCGTCATCGGCCGCCAGCGGCCCGACACCGCGAGCGGCGTCGTGTTCGTCACGCTGGAGGATGAGACCGGCGCCACCAACGTGATCGTCTGGCGCGACCTCGGCGACCGGCAGCGGCGCGAGCTGCTGGGTTCGAAGCTGCTCGCCGTGTACGGCAAGGTCGAGCGCGAGGGTCCGGTCGTGCACGTGATGGCGGGGAGGCTGGTGGATCTGTCGGGGATGCTGGGGGGGCTAGTGGCGAAGTCGCGCGATTTTCACTAGCTGTTATTCCGCCATCGCGGGTGCCGGTGAGGCTGGACGCAACCTCTCGTCGCGACGACGTAATAACTGCTCGCGTTCGAGCGTCGCTGCGCGACGTTCAACGCTCGCGGGTAGCATATTGCTGGCGCTCGCGCGCCCACCTTCCATCGACGTCGGTTAGATCATGAACCCGAGATCCGTGCTCGCAAACGCACCGATGTTGGGGAATACATAGGGCAAATCGGCTTCCGCGATGCCCAGCCAGCGCGCGAGCGTCGCGCCGTACTGCTCGAGAGACGTCGTGGGAATCCAGCGGCCGTCCTGGCCCAGGTCGTCGGGGCCGTTGAGGACCGGTTCGGGCACGGTGCCGTAGAAATCGCCGCCCTTCACGGCGCCGCCGAGCACGAACGCGTAGTTGCCCCAGCCGTGGTCGGTCCCCTGCGCGCTGGCGGGCTTGAAGGTGCGTCCGAAATCGGACAGCGTGAACGTCGTGACGCTGTTGACCGTTCCCAGCGCGTTCATCGCGTCCTGGAATGCCGCCAGCGCCTGCGAAAGGCTCCCGAGCAGCCGCTGGTGATTCGGTAGCTGCGCGGCGTGCGTGTCGAACAGCCCGTGGTTGACGTAGAACACCTGGCGCTTCAGCTGCGTCTGTCCGCGGCCTTCGATCAGCATCGCCACGGTCTTCAGCTGTCGCGCGATGCTCGTGTCCATGCCGGCGAAGAACGGCGCCACCACCGATTGCGGATTCTGCAAGATCGGGTACACCGCCGACGCCGCGTCGAGCCCTTCCTGCGAATACGTCTGCGCGACGCCTTCGTACCAGTTGCGCGTCGGCTGGCCCATGATCTCGCGCAATGCGGCATCGCGCAGCGCGTCGAACGCCTGCTGGCCGATGCCGGTATTGAACAGCGTGAAAAACGGACTCTCGGGCACCGTCAGCGGCACCGTCTTCTCGCCCGAGGCAAAGGTGCGCAGCCCGCTCGTCGAGATCAGCGGCGGAAACACGTTGCCGGGATTCTGTGCCTTCAGCTTGTCGGCCATCCTACCACCCCAGCCGATGCGATTGAACCCCGTGTAGTCGGCGCTCTGCAGCGCGAGTTGCTGGTCTGCGTGCGAGAACAGGTTGGCCGGCCGGGGCGCGCCGGCCGTCTCCAGCCCGGCCTTCGTGGACGGGCGCACCAGCATGCCGACGTTGGCCACCACCGCGAGCTTCTTCTGCTCGAACAGCGTCTTCATCGACACGCACGCCGGATGAAAGCCGAACGGCATCGACTGATGCGTGGGCCGAATCGGCAGCAGGTCAGCTTGCGCGATGTTCAGGCCGGATGCCGGCGTTCGGATCGACGCATAGTTGGCATAGCCCGCGGTGTCATAGCGGACGAGCGTGTTCTCGCCGTCGTTGCCGCCCTGCAGGTAGACGCACACCAGTGCCCTGTAGTCCGGCGCGCCCTGGGCAAGCGCAAGGTTGTGCTGGAATGCGCTGACGAGGCCCGACGCTGCCATCGCCTGCAGCAGCCGGCGCCGCGACGACGACGTGAGTAACGGTGGTTGCGCGGTCATGGCGCCCTCATTTCTGCACCTGATAGTCGATCGACGCGAGGATCAGGTTGACCGCGAGCTTCACCCGGCGCAGCGGGTTCTCCGGGGGGATCGCGCTCACCGCATTGACGATCGTTTTTCGCATCGCCGGTCGCATCGCGCCGTGCAGGAACAGCCGATCCAGGCGGTCGACCAGGACGTCGACATTGCCGGCATCGGGAAGGAACGCCGTCAGTGGTGGACTCGGCGTGCCCGTCGCGTTGATGACGAACGGCTGCGGTCCCCACACCGGCGCGACGTCGGCCGGCGGCTTGTCGACGTTGTAGAGAAGCTCGTTGACCTCGTTGGCGCGGTTCAGGTACTCGGCCGAATTGAAGATGCCGAACTCGGGTGCGGGCACCGAACTGCCGGCCAGCGTGTAGTCGGACGGGTAATAGTTGAATACCGACGGCGGCAGGAACAGCAGCTGCCCGCTCTGCGCGCTCGCCGAGTACGGGTTGAAGCCGTCGGTCGTGACATCGAGGCCGCGGATCATCGCGGTCCAGAACAGCACCGGCTCGCGCAGGCGCCCGTACTCGGGATCGATCTTGCGCGCGCCGCGGGCCTCCGGGTCGAGCAGGATTGCGCGCGTGACCGCCGCAAGATCGCCGCGCACTCCGCTGCCGTTGTCCTTGAACACGGCGGCCACGCGCGCGACGTATCCCGGCGTGGGCGAGCTCGTGACCATCTTCTGGATCAGCTGCCGGCCGATGAACGCCGGCGTGTTCGGGTGCATCGCCAGCGCATGGATCGCGGCCCGAACGTCGGCATCCGCACCATTGCCCGCCGGAAGATCGATCGCGCCCTCGAGCAGGAATTTCGCGCCCATGTCGTGATGGTCGTCGTACGGAATCATGTTGCCGACGTAGTAGTTCGGCGCGCCCCATCCGGCGGGAATGCCGGGCATCAGCGGAAAATCGAAGCCGGTGAGCACTCGCGCCAGCGTCTCGATGTCGGACTGGACGTAGGTGGGAACGAGCTGCCCCTTGTCGTCGAGCTTGACCGTACCGTCGTCGTTGAGCGCGTTGACGCCGATCGTGAACAGCTGCATCAGCTCGCGCGCGAAATTCTCGTTCGGCCGGATGCCGTCGTGCGCGGGTACGTTGCGCACCCAGTTCTGGAATTCGCCGAGCTGCGGCGAAAGCGCATAGGTGAGCAGCAGGCTCTCGTAGGTGTCGAACACCGCGTTGCGCAGCCGCTGCTGGAAGTTGGCATAGACGTAGGTGCCGTTGCCGTCGCTGATGACGAAGATCTGGTGCCAGACGTGCGCCATGCGCAGCCGCAGTTGATCCGGCGCCGTCTTCGCCTGGCGGAAGAACTCCCAGCCGACGGGCGACGGCGAGATCTTGTACGTCAGGCAGTACTTGTCCGGCGTCACCGGAGGAGTTGCATCGTCGACGCACAGCGACGCATTCCGCGGCCGCTGTTGGTACGCGTACTGCGTATAACGGGTGACGTTGAGCGCCAGCTGTTCGTCGATCCAGGACCCGATGCCCTTCGCCTTCACTTCGCCGACGAGCGCCTCGGTAGGCCCGAGCGTCCCCTGCTCCAGCAGGCGCACGATGTCGGCCTCCTGCTCCGCTTCCGAGATCGGCGCGCACATCACGACGCCTTCGGGCACGAAGCCCTGCCGGTTCATCCGCGCATACGCGGTCGGGTCGTTGGCGAAGCGGTGGTTCGCGTCCGCGATCCGATCGGTGAAGAAACTGCGCCAAACGGGATACGTGGCCGCGGGGCACGAGCCGGCGGTCGGTACCGGTATGTGGAATGCAACCCCTTCGTAGGTCCATCCCGGGTTGGCCTTGACGAGCGCGCATTCGCTGTCGTCCGCCGTGAAAAAATGTGAGTTCGGGCCTCTGCCCGGCGTCCCGAAGAAACGGCACACCGGCGCGCGCCCCGGCCCTGGATCGGCATAAACGGTGAACTGCCCGCCCGTGCGCTCCCAGCCTCCGACTACGTTGCCGGCATCGAGCATCGCGGCTTCCTGCGAGTCGGCGGTGATGAAGTAGTGCTTGAGCCCGCTGTGGTAGTACTCGACCGCGGTACCGGTATCGGCGCCAGCCGCACACGCGCCGAATGCCAAGGCGACGCCTGCGAAGAGTATCGCGAACGACGGTTCACTCATACGCGTCGACAATCTGGGGGTCGTTCGTTGCATGATGGATACCCGGAGGAAGCGATCGGCCCTGTCGATAAGCGATTCGCCAAATCGGGACTGGCGACAACTCGACGCGCGATTATCTCCGAAACCTGAAAATGATGCACGATGCGAGTCTCATGCTGTGGACGAGCGATCCTGGCAGGATGCGATTCACGGGCTCGGGACGCACGCAAAGACTTTCGTCTGCGCCTCGCCTTCGAACACCCAGCCCTGAGTCACCATCTGCGCGAGGACCGCGAGATCGTCGGTGTAGCGGTGGTTCGGCGCGCCGCCCTGGCCGTTGTTGTAGAGGCGATAGAGCGGCGAGGATCCGGCGGCGCACATGCCCTGCCCCGCGGGACCGACCGGCAGCTTCAGCGCGAAGGCATCGCCCTCGTACTGCCACACGCCTCCCTGCTTCAATACGCCGCACTCCACGGGATAAGGCGTGTAGAAATGCGAACTCTTCGGTGCGAACGTCTGGCCGCTGAAGAAACGGCATACCGCCGAAGTGCCCGCGGTCGCGAGCGGATAGACCGCGAATGCCCGACCCGTTCGTGTCCATCCCTGGATTCTTCCCTCGTCGAGCGCGACGACGTCGGGTTGCGTTTCCGTGGCGATGAAGTAGTGGTCGAACGACGACTCGTAATATTCGATCACGTGGTCGGTGGCGGAATAATTCGACGTCGTCATCACGTACGCACCGGCGCCGGTGGCGGCGTAGAGCCTGTGGGTGTCATGGGGGTCGATCGCGATCGCATTGACGTCGAGCGCCGCCAGGCGCCCAAGACCGGCTCCGAATGGCGTCCAATGCCCGCCGGCGTCGGCCGTTCGAAACACGCCCAGCCCTCCGGTGCCGACGTACACCGCCGCCGGATTGAGCGGATCGACCGCGATTGCCGTCACGTCCGCGTCGGGCAGTCCTGAATTGCGTGCGCTCCACGATGCGCCGCCGTCGACCGTCGCGTAGAAACCGCGGTCTGTCGCCGGCGCCGACACGCCGACCCCCACGTAGACCACGTTTGGATCGTTTGGACTTACCACCATTGCCAGGATCCGGCCGGCCGGCAAACCCGCGCTGCAGTCCGTCCACGACATGCCACCGTCGACGGTTCGGTAGACGTGGCTGTTGCTCATGCGCACGTACGCCGTCATCGCATTGTTGGCCGCCGCTGCCAGCCCGGACAATCCACCCCCGGGCAGACCCGTCTCGGACTCGGACCATGTCTGCCCCCCGTCGTCAGAGTGCTGAACGGTGGGATTGGCAATCGGGACTCGTCCGCTGCCCGTGTAGCGGGTGCCCGCAAGGTAAAGGGATTGTGGACTGCCGCCCGTCTCGGCCACTGCGGTGAGCGACACGTCGGTTCCCGCCAGCGCGAGCGTCCGCCAGGTCACACCATAATCGGTGCTGCGATACACGGCTTGGCCACCTGGCGGCACGCCGTAGACGGTGCCGGCCTGCGTGCTACTCGCTGCCAACGGCGACTCTGTCATTGGCCCCCACGTCGCGCCGCGATCGGCCGACCGTACTGCGCCCGCAGGTCCGGAAAACACTGCGGCATACACAAAGGATCCGTCGCCCCCGTCGACCAAAATCACCGGCGTTTGAGGATTCGGCAACCCGCTTGCGAGCGACGCGGGGGTCCAGGTGCGTCCGTCATCGTCGCTGACACCGACCGTGCCCAGCATTTCGCCGTACAGCCGATGCGGACGATGGCGGCTGACGACCACGCGGCTGATCCCGCCGGCGGCGGTCGGCGACCAGGTGAGGCCGCCATCGACACTGCGCAACAGGTCGGGCCAGTCGCGCGGCCCCGCGGTCGCGTAGAGTACCGGCGACGCTCCCGGCCCCTTGACGAGGCTGTAGATGCGGGGATCCGCGATGCCTCCATTCGACGCGGTCCACGTTGCACCGCCGTCGACAGACCGAAGGAACCCCTGATTGACCGTCGCCACCAGCAACGTCGATCCAAATTGCACCATGGCAACGACAGAAAAGAAGCCGAGCCCCGTCCTGACTTCGTGCCACGTCGCGCCGGCGTCCGTCGAATTGAGGACTTGCGAATAGCCATAGATGTAGACCGTCGACACGGCGGTGCTGTCGATCAGCATGTCCGTCCAGCCTCCGGCGTTCGGAACACCAGTGCCAAGTACAGTCCAGTTGAGCCCGCCATCGACGGATTTCACGGCGCCTGCGTCGGCAAAGCCGTACACGACCTGCGGATTGCCGGGCTCGCTGACCGTGATCGTCAGGCGTTCTGGAAAATTGGGGAGTTCGCCCCATGTGAAGCCGCCGTCGACGCTTTTCGAACCGGTGCCGTTGTCGGCATAGATCGCGCCGTTGCCCGGAAGGTACGAGGCAAACGGCTCCCCGTCGGAGAACCCCGGATTTGCCGCAGGTGCCCAAGTTTTCCCGGCATCGCGACTACGAAGCAGGAGGCTCGGCTCCAACGTGCTCGCGTAAAGCAGCGAAGGATCAGCGGGATCCTCGACAAGCAGCGCCAGCCCCCCGCCATAGGGGCCGATGGGTGACCAGGTGTCCGCAGCGGCGAAGGCGTTCGTCGCAAGCGACGAGACTGTCACCACCAACCACGCACGGACGATGCGCCGGCGCAACAAGCTCACCAAAGACAATCGAGGTTCCACGACATCCTTCCAAAGCGTGGGGCACGACGCGACCATGACAAGTACATCGACCCTTCGCGAGCATCAACGTTCCACCGGTGCCGGCGCCGCGAGAAACCGGCCGAGGTCGAGATTGCTGTCCCATCCCTCGCACAAACCGCGAGCGCCCGCATCGCCTCGTTCGCTCTGCCCGATCTGTCACGCGTGGTTCGGGTTTGCAGAATGTGCACGTCGGAATCGACCCCGTCCAGTGTCTCGGATTTGCGACACTCGAAACTGTCGCCGTGCAGCGACGCCTTCGTCCGCATCACGCCGTCAACGCGAGTAAGCTGCAGGATTTTCAGGCGCGGAACCCCATGGCACGACCCGAATTCGACCTCGTGGTGATCGGCGGCGGCGCCGGCGGACTCGTCGTTGCCGCGGGCGGCGCCGCGCTCGGCGCCAAGGTTGCGATGGTCGAGAAGAACAGGCTCGGTGGCGACTGCCTCTGGTACGGCTGCGTGCCGTCGAAGTCGCTGCTGAAATCGGCACGCATCGCGCACCAGATGCGCCACGCCGACCGCTGGGCGCTGGCGCCGCACGATCCGAAACCCGACCTCGCGCTGGTGATGGAGCGCGTCGCCGGCGTGATCCGCGAGATCGAGCCGAACGACAGCCCCGAGCGTTTCCGCGGACTCGGCGTCGACGTGATCTTCGGCGCCGGCCGCTTCGTCGATCGCGACACCTTCGAGGTCGACGGCCGCCGGCTGACGGCGCGATCGTTCGTCATCGCGACCGGCTCGCGGCCGGCGATCCCGAACATTCCCGGACTCGACAGCGTCCGCCATCTCACCAACGAGACGGTGTTCGACCTGCGCGAGCCGGTGCCGCACCTCGCGATCCTCGGCGCCGGGCCGATCGGCTGCGAGATGGCGCAGGCGTTCCGGCGGCTCGGGAGCGACGTCACGGTGATCGACCTCGCGCCGACGATCCTGCCGCGCGAGGACATGGACCTTTCCGTCATCGTGCATCGCCGGTTGCTGGCCGAAGGCGTGCGCTTCGACCTCGGCGCGACGATCGCCCAAGTCGAGCGCACAGTGTCGGGGCTGCGGGCGCTGATCCGCGACAAGCAGAGCGCACCGCGCCCGGTCGATGCGACGCACCTTCTCGTCGCCGCCGGCCGGCAGGCGAACGTCGAGGGACTGGGGCTCGACGCGGCCGGCGTCGAACTCGACCGCGGCCGCATCGTGCTGCGCGAAGGGTTGCGAACGATCAATCGTCGGGTCTACGTCGTCGGCGACGTCGCCGGCGGCCACCAGTTCACGCATCTCGCCGAGCATCACGCGGGCATCGTGTTGCGG
>JBDTVU010000037.1:0-27321 GCA_040007035.1 Betaproteobacteria bacterium
GCACCACGTGGTTCGCCGACAGCCAGTCGCGGACGAACACGTGGAGCTGCGGCGGGAAGCGGCGGGCGGTCATGGCGCAATCATGGTGCCACGGCGGGATCGGCGGCGTCCCGATTCAGGCGAGCCGGCCGAGGAACTCTTTGACCAGCGCGACGCGCTCGGCGAGCGTCGGCGCCGCGCGCTCGATGCGGATGCGATCGGGACCGGCGAAGCGGATGCGGCCGTCCTTCTGCACGAGCAGGATCAGGTTGCCGGTGTCGAACGGCGGCGCCTTGGCGAACTGCAGGTTGGTGCGCTCGGGGCCGGACTCGATCTTCAGCACGCCGAGCGGCTTGCCGGCAAGGCGCAGCCGGTGGCAGGCGACGAGCGCCTGCGCGGGCTCGGGCAGTCCGCCGAAGCGGTCGACGAGCTCCTCCTGCATCGCGTCGAGATCGTCGGCGCTGTCGCAGTTCGCGAGCCGCTTGTAGAGGACCAGCCGCTCGTGGACGTCGCTGCAATAGCCCGCCGGGAGCAGCGCCGGCACGTGCAGGTTGATCTCGGTGGTGACGCCGAGCGGCGCCGTCAGGTCCGGCTCGCGGCCGGATTTCAGCGCCGACACCGCGGACTTCAGCATGTCGGCGTAGAGCTGGAAGCCGATCTCCATCATCTCGCCGGACTGCGACTCGCCGAGCACTTCGCCGGCGCCGCGGATCTCGAGGTCGTGCATCGCGAGGTAGAAGCCCGAGCCCAGGTCCTCCATCATCTGGATCGCCTCCAGCCGCTTCTTCGCCTGCCCCGTCAACGCGTCGTCCGGCGGCGTCAGCAGGTACGCGTACGCCTGATGGTGCGAGCGGCCGACGCGGCCGCGGAGCTGGTGGAGCTGGGCGAGGCCGAAGCGGTCGGCGCGGGCGATGATGATCGTGTTCGCCGTCGGCACGTCGATGCCGGTCTCGATGATCGTCGAGCAGACGAGCAGGTTCACGCGTTGCGCGTAGAAGTCGCGCATCACGTGCTCGAGGTCGCGCTCGCCCATCTGGCCGTGCGCGATCGCGATCCGCGCCTCGGGCAGCAGTTGCGCCAGGCGCTCGGCGGTCGAGCCGATGGTGTCGATGTCGTTGTGCAGGAAGTAGATCTGGCCGCCGCGCTTCAACTCGCGCAGCGCCGCCTCGCGGATGATGCCGGCCGAGTGCGAGGCGACGAACGTCTTGATCGCGAGGCGCCGCTGCGGCGCGGTGGCGATCACCGAGAAATCGCGGATGCCCTCGAGCGACATCGCCAGCGTCCGCGGGATCGGTGTCGCCGTCAGCGTCAGCACGTCGACCTCGGCGCGTAGCTTCTTCAGTTGCTCCTTCTGGCGGACGCCGAAGCGGTGCTCCTCGTCGATGATCACGAGGCCGAGATTGCGGAACGTTACGCCGGGCTGGATCAGCTTGTGGGTGCCGATGACGAGATCGATCGTCCCTGCGGCGAGGCCCTCCATCGCCGCCTTCACCTCTTTCGGCGAGCGGAACCGCGAAAGCTCCGCGAGCTTCACCGGCATGTCGGCAAAACGGTCCGAGAACACCTGGAAGTGTTGCTCGGCGAGCAGCGTCGTCGGCACCAGCACCACGACCTGCTTGCCGTCCGCCAGCGCGACGTACGCGGCGCGCAGCGCGACCTCGGTCTTGCCGAAGCCGACGTCGCCGCACACCAATCGGTCCATCGGCTTGCCCGAGGTCAGGTCGGCGATCACCGCGTCGATCGCTGCCTGCTGGTCCGGCGTCTCCTCGAAGCGGAAGCCGTCGGCGAACGCCTCGTAGTCGTGCGGCGTGAACCCGAATGCGTGGCCCTTGCGCGCCGCGCGCTGCGCGTAGAGGTTGAGCAGCTCGGCCGCGGTGTCGTGCGCCTGCCGCGCGGCGCGCCGCTTCGCTTTCTCCCACGCGCCGCTGCCGAGTTCGTGCAGCGGCGCCGCCTCGGGCGACGCGCCGCTGTAACGGCCGATGAGGTGCAGGTTCGACACCGGCACGTACAGCTTCGCCTCGTTGGCGTAGATGAGCTGCAGGAATTCGGCCGGGCCGTCGCCGAGGTCCATCGTGACCAGGCCGAGATAGCGGCCGATCCCGTGCTGCTCGTGGACGACCGGGTCGCCGATCCGCACCTCGGACAGGTCGCGCAGCAGCGCGTCGACGTTGGTGCGGCGCGCGGCGTCGCGGCGTCCGCGGCGGACCACGCCGGCGTAGAGCTCGGCTTCGGTGACGAACGCGAGCTTTGCCTCCGGCCAGGCGAAGCCGGCGTGCAGCGGCGCGACGGCGAGCGCCACCTTCGCCTCGCCCATCGCGAATGGCGCCCAGCCGTCGGCGAGCGGAACGGCCATGCCGTACTCGGCGAGGTACTGGTGCATCGTCTCGCGGCGGCCGGCGCCCTCGGCGCAGATCAGCACCCGCGCGCCGCCCGTCGCGACGAAACGCTTCAGCGCCGTCAGCGGGTCGTCGGCGCGGCGGTCGACCTGCACCGACGGCAGCGGCGAGAGGTGCGCGCTGCCGTGGCGGCCATCCGCCCCCGCCGGGGGAGCGGAGGGCGCGGCGGGAATCAGCGGAAATTCGATCCGCGCGAACGGCTTCAGCGCACCGTTGAACCCGTCCTCGGGCAGGAAGACTTCCGTCGGCGGCAGCAGCGGCCGTGCGCGGTCGCCGCGCAGCAGCGTGTAGCGCGACTGCGTGTCCTGCCAGAACCGCAGAATCGCCGCCGGCACGTCGCCGTGCAGCGCGACGACCGCGTCGGGCGGAAGATATTCGGCGAAGGTTGCCGTCGTCTCGAAGAACAGCGGCAGGTAATACTCGATGCCGCCGGGCGCGATGCCGTTGCTGACGTCCTTGTACAACGCCGACTTCGACGGGTCGCCCTCGAACACTTCGCGAAAACGGCTGCGAAATCGGGTGCGACCGGCATCGTCGAGCGGGAATTCGCGCGCCGGCAGCAGCCGGACATTCGGCACAGGATAGAGCGTGCGCTGGGTGTCGACGTCGAACGTGCGAATGCTCTCGATGTCGTCGCCGAACAGGTCGAGCCGGAACGGCAGCGCGCTGCCCATCGGGAACAGATCGATCAGCCCGCCGCGGATGCTGACCTCGCCCGGCGAGACGACCTGCGTCACGGGCTGGTAGCCGGCGAGTGCCAGTTGCGCGCGCAGCGCGGCGGCGTCGAGCCGCGTCCCCTGCTCGAGGAAGAACGTGAACGCGGCGAGGTACGACGGCGGCGCCAGCCGGTACAGCGCCGTCGTTGCCGCGACGACCAGCACGTCGCACTCGCCGCGCGACACGCGGTATAGCGTTGCCAGCCGCTCGGAGACGAGATCGTGGTGCGGCGAGAAGTGATCGTAGGGCAGCGTCTCCCAATCCGGCAGCAGCGCAACGCGAAGGCCGGGGGCGAACCACGGGATCTCGTCGGCGAGCCGCTGCGCGGCGAGCGCGTCGGCGCTGACGATCGCGACCAGCCGGCGCTCCTTCGCGCATTGCGTAGCGAGCTGCGCCAGCGCCAGCGCGTCGGCGGAGCCGGGCAACGGCGCCGCGCGCGCGCGCTGGCCCGGTTTGGGGACGATCGGGACGAGCGAGGGCAGCGCGGCGAGCGCGTCGGCGCTCGCGGCAAGGGTGGAAGGGTCGGCGGCACGGCTGTCCGGAACCGCAGTCGGGGTGGCGAATGACCCTACGGACGACGCGGCCGCCTTCCCGGTGGCAAGGGGAACCAACGGCACGGAAATATCGTAAATGCGACGCGCAATTATACGGGTGGTAGCGCAGCGGCCCGCGATCGGAGACCTATGGCGTTCCCGGAGCACGCCGACACGGCCTTCGGTACGCTTCTTGCGACTTGGGTGTAATGAACGAATTGTCCACGGCGGCGGGTCCGTTTTCCGCCTTGCCGTCACACAGGACTGCCGGCGTGCGTCAATCCCAGTCGTTTCGCGTCACCCGGAACTACGCGCTCGGCGCGTCGGCGTGGATCGTCGGCTCCGACCTCCTCGTCGGCTGGCACGGGGGCGACTTCAGCGGCACCCCGCTCAACATCCTCAAGGGCCTGCTGTTCGTCGCCGTCACCTCCGCGATCCTGTACGCCGCCTTTTGGCGCGAGCGCGGTTGTATCGAGGCGACGGACGAGGCGCTCCTGGAGAGCGAGCACCGCCTGCGCGAGGCACAGCGCGTCGCGCGCGTCGGCAACTGGGAGACCGACATCGCGACGGGCCGCATGCTCTGGTCGGACGAGATCTGGCGGATTCTCGAGCTCGATCCCGCGACACCGGCGTCGATCGAAGCGGTGGTGATGCGCGTCCATCCCGATGACCGCGACGCGCTGGTGGCCGCCTATACGCGGCGCCGAGTGGATTGGGCGCCGCTCGAGCTCGTCGGCCGGATCCGGATGGACGACGGCCGGATCAAATGGGTGCGCACGACGCTCGAGACCGAGCGCGATGCGGCGGGGCAGCCCGTCCGCGGCTACGGCACGCTGCAGGACATCACCGACCTCAAGACTGCCGAGGAGGAACTGGCGCACATCGAGGACCGCTACCGGAAACTGTTCCAGTCCAATCCGCAGCCGATGCTCGTCTACGACCGCGACGCGCTCGGGATGCTCGCCGTCAACGAGGCGGCGCTGCGGCAGTACGGCTACACGCGCGACGAATTCCTGGCGCTGTCGATCCCTGACCTCCACTCCCCCGAGGACGTCCCGCAGGTGATCGCGCATATCGCCCGCAAGACCGACGGGCTCGGAACGCCGGCGCAGTGGCAGCACAAGCGCAGGGACGGCACGCTGATCGACGTCGAGATCGCCTCGCACACCGACGAGTTCAACGGGCGCCGCGGGGTGCTGGTGCTGGCGACCGACGTGACCGAACGGTTGCGCGTGGAGCAGCAGGCGCGCGACGCGCTCCAGCGGGTCGAGCGGGCGATGCTCGGCACGATCGACGCTGCGTCGCGGATGGTCGAGCTGCGCGACCCCTACACGTCCGGCCATCAGCGGCGCGTCGGCGAGCTTGCCGCCAGCATAGGCGCCGAGATGGGACTGTCCCGCGAGCAGTGCGTGGGCCTGCGGCTGTCCGGTTTCCTGCACGACGTCGGCAAGATCGCGGTGCCGTCGGAAATCCTGGCCAAGCCCTCGAAGCTCCTCGCCGCCGAATTCGCGATGATCAAGGTGCATGCCCAGAAGGGCTACGACATACTGAAGGACTGCGAGCTTGCGTGGCCGGTCGCCGAAGTCGCGCGCCAGCACCACGAGCGGATCGACGGCAGCGGCTATCCGCGCGGGCTCGCCGGCGACGCGATCATCATCGAGGCGCGCATCGTCGCCGTCGCCGATGTCGTCGAGTCGATGTCCTCGGCGCGCCCGTATCGTGAGAGTCTCGGGCTCGGCGCCGCGCTGGCGGAGATCGAGTCGGGCGCCGGCCGGCTCTACGATCGCGACGCGGTCGCCGCCTGCGCGCGCCTGTTCGGGAAAGGGTTCGAACTGGCGCCGCAGTGACGCGACGGCGCGCCGACCCGCCGCGAACGCGCGTGCGATAATCGCCGCGTGTCCCCGCCGACTTCCGCGCCGCCGTCCGGCATCGGCGCCGCGAACCCGTATCTGCTGCTGACGCTGACGCCGCTGTTCTGGGCCGGCAACTGGATCGTCGGCCGCGGATTGGCGCCCGACATCCCGCCGATGGCGATGACGTTCTTCCGCTGGTTCTTCGCGGTGCTGATCCTCGCGCCGTTCGCCTGGCCGCACGTGCGCCGCGAGTGGCCGGTGGTGCGCCGGCACTGGAAGACGATGCTGCTGCTGGGCTCGATCGGCGTCGGCACCCACAACGCGCTCGCCTACCTCGGCCTCAACTACACGACGGCGACCAACGGCGTGATCCTCAACTCGTTCATCCCGGTGATGATCGTCGCGCTGTCGTGGGTGTTCCTGCGCGAGCGGCTCACCCGCGCGCAGGCGGCGGGTGTCGCGGTGTCGCTCGCAGGCGTGCTGACGATCCTGTCCGAAGGCAGCCTCGCGGCGCTCCTTGCGTTCCGGCTGAACGGCGGCGACCTGCTCGTGATCCTGTCGATGGCGATGTGGTCGGTCTACACGATCTGCCTGCGCTGGCGCCCGGCGGGTCTGCACATGCTCACGTTCCTGTTCGTGCTGATGGTCGTCGGCGACCTCGCCGTGCTGCCGCTGTTCGCCGCCGAATACGCGTTCGGCCGGCACATGACGGTGACGCTGCCGAACATCGCCGCGCTGGTCACCGTCGCGCTGTTCTCGTCGGTGCTCGCGTACATCTTCTGGAACCGCGGCGTCGAGCTCGTCGGCGCCAACGTCGCCGGCCTGTTCGTCCACCTGATGCCGGTGTTCGGCATCGTGCTCGCGTGGCTGTTCCTCGGCGAGCGGCTGGCGCCGTTCCACGTCGCCGGCATCGCGCTGATCCTCGCCGGGATCTTCGTCACCAGCCGCTACGGCCGGCGGCCGGCACCGGTGTCGGCGCCTGTCGACGGCTGAGCGCGGGGCAGGGGGGCCGGGCTTCGCGGAATCGCGCCGCGGGCGCATCATATCCGGCGTGAGGCAGGCGAACGGGCGACGGAGCGCAACGATGGACGGGACGATCGGCGACGCGCAGCGGGTGGCGCTGCAGCAGCGGCTGGTGGAAATCAAGATCGAGCACCGCGACCTCGACGTGGCGATCCACCGCCTCGCGCAGGATCCGACGCACGACCAGTTGCAGCTCGTCCGGCTGAAGCGGCGCAAGCTGCTGCTGAAAGACCAGATCGCGCGGCTGGAGCGGGAGATCGACCCGGACGTTCTGGCGTGACGTCGGGCTGCCGGCGCCGTCAATTCTGAGGGCGCTGATACTTGTCGTCGAAGCGGACGATGTCGTCCTCGCCGACGTAGTCGCCGCACTGGACCTCGATCATCACCAATGGTTCGGTGCCATGGTTTTCCAGCCGGTGCTTGTGCCGGAGCGGGATGAATGTCGATTCGTTGGCATTGACGGCGTAACGCCGTTCGCCGCAGGTCACCTGCGCGACCCCCTGAACGACGACCCAGTGCTCGCTGCGACGATGATGAAGCTGCAGCGAAAGCGCGCCGCCGGGCTTGACCTCGATCCGCTTTATCTTGAAACCGGGCCCTTCCTGCAGCACCGTGTATGCGCCCCAGGGCCGCGCCACCGTCCGGTGCAGCCGGTACGACTCATGGCCACGGCGCTTCAGCTCGACCGCGACGTCCTTGACCTGCTGCAAATGGTCGCGACCGGCGACCAGCACCGCGTCGGCTGTCTCAACGATGAAGAGACCCTCGACACCGGCGGTGGCGACCACGCGTTCCTCGGCGTGGACGAACGTATTGCGAGTATCGATCGCGACGCGCTCGCCCCGGCCGCGGTTGCCGAGCGCATCCGGCTCGAACAACGCCGATATCGCGTCCCACGAGCCGACGTCGCTCCAGTCGAAACTCCCGCGCACGCACGTGACTTCGCCGGCGGCGGCCGCTCGCTCCATCACCGCGTAGTCGATCGAGATCCCGGTCACGGCGTCGAAGAGCGCCGGGTCGATCTCCTGCATCGGCGCGTCGCCCGCCGGCGCGAGCGCAGCCGCGGCCGGCTGCACCGCAGCGAGCACCTCCGGCGCGTGGCGCCCGAACGCGGCGACGATCGCGGCGGCGGTGAAGCAGAACATCCCGCTGTTCCACGCGTAGCTGCCCTCGGCGACGAAGCGCTGCGCTTCGTCCTGCGGCGGCTTCTCGACGAAGCGGCGCACCGCGAACGCAGGCGGGAGCGCGTCGTCCCGCGGCTCGGCGCACTCCACGTAGCCGTAGCCCGTCTCGGGCCGAGTCGGCGTGATCCCGAACGTGACCAACTTCCCGCTGCGCGCGATCGTCGCAGCCCGGGCGACGGCGACGGTGAACGCCGCGGTGTCGCGGATCAGGTGATCGGCGGGCAGCACCAGCAGCACCGTGTCGTCGCCGTAGCGGCGCTGCGCGAACAGCGCGGCGATCGCGACCGCCGGTGCGGTGTTGCGCCCGAACGGCTCCAGCAGATAGGCCGCATGGCGCGGCGGGCGGTCGAGGCCCGCGTAGATGTCGCGAGTGTGGAAGTAATGGTCGCAGTTGGTGACGGTGATCAGGTCCTGCGCGCCGGGCAGCGCCAGCGCGCGCGCCGCGGTCTTCGCGAGCAGCGTCTGCCCGTCCGGCAGCGGCATGAACGGCTTCGGCGCCGCCTCGCGCGACAGCGGCCACAGCCGGGTGCCGGCGCCGCCGGAGAGGATGACGGGAACAAGGGCAGGGGGAGTGGACATGCGGCTGATCGGGCGGCGGGATGGGCGCGGTGGTGCCGGGCAACGTCTTGAAATGACGCGAGTTTACCCCATATGTCTGTGACGGCGCCCATGCCCGGGCCGATGTCGGGCCGGGTGGTAGAATGGATGCGCTCGAATGCAATGCGAACGGCGCGGATTTACGTTGCGCCGGCCACGCCGATCACCGGGGGTGAACTGGTTTCGACGGGGGTAGTGAAGCAGAGTGGGGCATGCCGAGGCGTCAATCCTCGTAAATCTTTGGCAATCGCAAACTTAACTGCGAACGACGAAACGTACGCTCTGGCGGCTTAACCCCGCCGGACCTTGCACCGGGCGGCGCTCAGCCCGGGTGACGAAGCTGGCAACAGTCTAGTCACGGCAAGGACCCTTCGAGCGATCGCGTCCGCCCGGGTCACTTGGGCGAGGCGCTAAATCTAGGTGACTGGCTGCGTCGCCGTCTGTCCGTCAACGGTGCCGTGGCGAGAGCACAATGACCGGACTAAGCATGTAGTCCCGACTGTGGAGCGCTTCCGGACGGCGGTTCGATTCCGCCCACCTCCACCAACAGCAGCAACCAACGGCCCCCGCGCGGGGCCGTTTTTTCGTTACGGTGTCCCGGCGCTGCCGGCAGAGAGACGCTCGCGGGTCGCCCGCGCGGCGGTGCATCCGAATTTCGCGTCTGACCCAGTTTTCCCCGTCGAGTGGCTGCGATCGGCGAGCATCGACGCCCTCCGAGCGAGCCGCCTGCTACTTGCTCACGGTCGTGATGATGTCGCAGACGCTGTTGCAGGTCGGTCGGTTCGTGTCGCTCGACCAGTTCCGCACCAACAGGTAGTAAACCGTCCCAGGCGTCAGCGGGTAATTGACCGACACCGACGAGCCTTCGGCCTTTTTCGTGAAGTCGCACGGCGAAGTGCCGACCGCAACGATGCGGTTTGTCGGTGCCCCGCCGAACTCCGCTACCGACACGGTTCCGGTCGGACGCTTCGGCTTGAGCGAGATCGGTACAACGAACCGCCCGACGTAGACGGCTCCAGCTGGGAAGCTCGGACCTTCGCGGGAGTAGGTCGATCCGTTGAACACAAGGTCCTGCTTCACGACGCTGCCGTACTTCGTGCAGGCGGAGTAATCATTGCTGGTCGGAGGCGGAGACGGAGGCAGATTGGCAGGCGGGATGCATTTGACCGTCCATGTCGGATTGCCTCCGGATACGGCCAGGCTGGCTTAGCTGTTGTCGGTGATGGCGACCGTCGCGCCGTGCGCGAGCGAGACGCCGAGAAGGCTCAGTGCGGCGATCATGCGGGCATGGTTCATGGCGTTACTCCAGGGCTGCCGGTTCGGATGTCGTGCGACTTCGTTTCAGCGCTCTTCGCGGCATCGGCGGCATCGTTTGCCGCCCCGGCATCGGCGTGGGCCGCAAGTTGCGCTGCGGTCGTGCCGAAAGGGAACCGGGTATCGCGGTCGACCATGAACGGATCGCCGAAGGCAACTGGATTGCCATCGGCGTCTGAGCCGATCGGGTAGAGGAACAGAATGTCGTCGGGCGTGGCAGGGGACGCCGCGGAACGTCACTCGGGACAGGTCAACGCGCTGGAAGTTCCCGCGCGGGATCGGGGATTCCGGCAGGGGAGCGGGTGCGGGAGACCGCGAGGGCGAACCTGCAGAGGCTCGTCGCGCGCCGGAATGCGGAGTCCGATCCTGTGTGTCCGGTGGCTACTCGTCCGCCCGAAAAGAGAGGGCGGGAATCGCTTCCCGCCCTCCGGGTGTCACCGTTGCCGCGACGATCAGAAGATCAGCGGAAGCGAAATGCTGCGCGTGAACCGGTGGCTCTGGCGTCCGGCGTAGAACACCGTCGCGCCGGCGGCCACGTTGCCGTTCTTGTACGTCGACGCGGCGAAGCCGATGACCGGCAGGCCGTTGTACGTCGTCGGTTACTTCAGCTGGCCGCGGATCTCGCCGCCGGGGTTGGCGGCACTATGCACGTTGACATAGAGCTCGCCGGCCTTGAAAGCCTTCATCTGGTCTTCGGTGAGCTTGGCACCTGCAGCGAATGTCCAGCCGTTGTCGCCGCTCTTGACCATCGGCACGATCACCGGGCCGTTCTTCCCGGCAGCGGCCATGTGGATGTGCGCCGCGGTTGCGGCGATGCCGGACGTCGTGACGGTGCCCTTCACGGACATGTCGTCGCCGATGGTGACCGTACCACCGCCTTTCGCCGCCGTCGTCACGGCGGGGACTTCCTGATCGCCGGCCAGCGTCACCTTCATGTCGGCGCCGACCGCGATGGCCGAGTACGCGCCGGAAACGGCCAGCGCGATCGCTACGGCAAACGAACTCCAGCTCAAATTCGAAGATACATGCATTCGGGTCTCCTCATTGAATCACGATTGGGCAGGTCTGCCGCGACGCCGGGGATCGCGGCGCACGGCCATATTACCCGCGGAACGGGTCGGCCGGGCGCCTGGCGGCAACCGCGGCACGCCTTTTCAGGACTCCCGGGGCCGCATGGAGATCGGATAGATCGCCGGGGGGGCGGTGCCCGGCGGCTTGCGGGATGGCTCAGGCGCGGACGCTCCGGCAATGGGCGGCAATCGCCTCGCCGAGGCGCGGCAGCACCGCCGGCGGGAGGTCGTGGCCCATGCCGTCGATGACCATCAGCTTCGCGCCGGTGATGTGGTGCGCGGTGTCGCGCCCCGCGGCCACCGGCACCAGCGGATCGGCGGCGCCGTGGATGACCAGCGTGGGCGCCGCGATCGTGCGCAGCTGGCGGCGGCGGTCGCCCGCAGCGATCACGGCCAGAAGCTGCCGCGCGACGCCGGCCGGGTAGTACGCACGGTGCACGCTCCGCGCGAGGTGCTCGCGCAGCTCGGATTCGTCTCTCGGAAACCCCGGGCTGCCGATGACGCCGAACACCTTCACCAGATGGTCGATGACGGATTGAGGATCCTTCGGGTTCGCCGGCCGGGCGAGGAGCGCCTGCAATGCCGGGCGCGTTCCCCGCGACGCGCGACGATTGCCGCTCGACGACATGATCGACGTGAGGCTGGCCACTCGCTGCGGATGGCGGGCGGCAAGGACCTGCGCGATCATCCCGCCCATCGAAACGCCGACGAGATGCGCCGTCGCGATCCCGAGCGCGTCCATCAGGCCGAGCGTGTCGTCGGCCATGTCGTCCAGCGTGTACGGCGCGCGCACGGGCAGGCCAAGCCGGGCGGCAGTCAGCGCGAGGAGCATGTTGGGTCGGCGGCGCGCGGCGATCCGGGTCGACAGCCCGCAATCGCGATTGTCGAAACGGACGACGCGAAATCCTCGCGCGACGAGGTCGGCGCAGAACGCGTCGGGCCACCCGACGAGCTGCATGCCGAGGCCCATGACCAGCACGATCGCCGGCGCCCGCGGGTCGCCCAGCGATTCGTACTCCAGGTGCATGCCATTTGCGGCGGTGGCGGTCATCGGGAGCGCGCACTCAATACCAGGTCTTCCGGCGCGGATCCCGGTACAGCCACGACCGCAGGCCTTCGCCGCGGTCGAAGGGACGCCACGATCCTTCGGGCTGCGCCAGCCGGTCGGCGATCGCGTACAGCGCCAGCCCGTTGAGGCCAAGTCCAACGTGGCTGGATTCGATCTCGATGTTCTCGGCCTGCGGCCCCGCCTTCTCGACGCTGCACTGCCACGCGACGATGCCGTCGCTGCGGCTGTAGATCGACGTCGTCGGCAGCGGCGGCGGCGCGCGCAGCGGGCCGTGGAATTCGGCGCTGCCGAGCTTGTGACCGGCCATCCATTCGTAGAGTCGCCACGCGTTGGTCGCCTTCGGATGGCCGGTGAACGGCGTGCCGAGCGTGATGACGAGGCGGACGTCTTTCGGCGCCAGCTTCGCCAGCTCCCGCGCGTAGATGCCGCCGAGGCTCCAGCCGATGAGGCTCACCTTTTGGCCGTGTTCGCGGCGCAATTGCTTCAGCCGGGCGAGGCAGCGCTCCATCACGCCGTCGCGCGGCCCGAGGTTCCGCCCGAGCTTCCACGGATGGGCGGCGTAACCGCGGTCCTCGATGTAGCGGCGCAGCGGCGCGGTGGACAGGTCGCCCGCGATCAGGCCGGGGAAGACGAGCACCGGATGACCGTCGCCCCGGGGCGCGCGGCGCAGCAGCGGTCCCGCCGCGATCGTCGCGCCGTACTCCCATCCGGCACGCCATTCCAGCGCCATCCGCAGCAGGCCGGGGGCTTGGAACAATCCGTAGTCGTACCAGTGCTCCGGGTTGTGCATCGTCGCTTCCCCTCTTATTTGCGGACGCCGTCGCGCGTCCGGGACCCGCGTGCGGCAGGCGTTCGTGCGGTCGTCGCGCGTGCCGTAGTGCGCCTGGCCGCCGAACGCCGTTGCAGTTCGTCGTGCGCGTCGATGAGGTCGGCGACGAGCTCGCCGGCGTCCCCCACCGCGCAGCGCGCCGCCGTGAAGCCGAAGCCGAGGTCGCCGGCGTAGCTCATCACCGTGATGTTGAGCCCGACGCCGTGCTCGACGATCGATAGCGGCCAGTACGTGCGCATCCGCGCGCCGGCAACGTACAGCGGCACGGGCGACCCCGGCACGTTGGAGATCACGACGTTGGCAAGCGGCGGCAGGGCGTCGGCGAGTCCGCTGCGGCCGTACAGCGACGCCAGCGCGCCGAAGAGCCACGGCGTGCCGATCGACGGGAAGTCGGTGGGGATCACGCCCCGGGCACGGCGAGCGACGGACTTGACCGCGCTGGCGGCGTTGCGCACCGCGATCAGCCGCCGCACCGGATCGGCGACGTTCGTCGCGAGGCCGACGAGCCCGAGTGTCGCCTTGGTCGTGAATTCCGCGTTGCCGGCGTCGCGCAGCGAGATCGGCATGAACGCGCGCAGCGGCTTCTCCGGGATGCCGCCGTGCCGCGCGAGATAGCGCCGCAACACGCCGCCGCACAGCGCGAGCACGACGTCGTTGACCGTCGCGTCGTGCCGCGCGGCGAGCGCCTTGACGCCGTCGAGCGGCAGCGACACGGCCGCATAGCTGCGCGCCGCGGTGATGGTCGCGTTGAGCGGCGTCTTCGGCGCAAACGTCGACGCACGCTCCTTGCCCGCTGCGGGCCGGGTGTCCGGAGCACGAACGAGTCCGGCCACCGTCCTCGCGACGTCGGGCAGGTGGCGCAGCAGCTTGACGTACTGGGCGGCGTCGTGAGTGAGCGCGGCGGCGGCGAGCCGGAGCGCGCCGGGCAGGGCGTTGCCGCGCTTCGCCGACGGCACTCCGCGCGCGTCGGGGCGATTGCCCGGCGCAACATCGAACAGCGTGCGGGCCAGCGCCACGCCGGCGGCGCCGTCCAGCACCGCATGGTGGATCTTGAGGTAGCAGGCGGCCTGGCCGCGGGCGAGGCCGTCGATGACGTAGATCATCCACAACGGCCGGCCGCGGTCGAGTGTCTCGGCGTGGAGATCGGCGACGCAGGCTTCGAGCTGTGCTTGCGTCCCGGGTCGCGGCAACCGGACGCGGCGGACGTGCGCGGCGAGGTCGACGCCGGCGTCCTCCACCCAGACCGGATTGGCGAACTGCAGCGTCATTGGCGCGAGCCGGCGTCGGAAGACGGGCACCTGGTGCAGCCGCGCCGCGATCAACGCCATCACGTCGGCGTGGAAGTCGCCCTCGTGCCCGGCCGGCAGGTCGATCAGATGCAGCGAGCCGACGTGCATCGGCGTGGCGGGCGTCTCCAGATGCAGGAACGTCCCGTCCAGTCCGCTCATCGCTTTCACACCATGCGTTTTGCCACGGCCGTGCGCCGTTGGCAACTGTTCCGGACCGGGTTCGGCCATGACGCCGGTCGCGGCCGGATGGGTTAAGCTCTCCGCCTGCTTCGCCTTTTCCTGTTTCGCCTCCGGTGTCATGACCCCCTACCCGAACCTGCTCGCCCCGCTGTTCCTCGGCCACACCACGCTCGCCAACCGTGTCCTGATGGGCTCGATGCACACCGGGCTCGAGGAGGCGCCGCACGGCTTCGAGCGGCTGGCGGAGTTTTACGCGGCGCGCGCGCGCGGCGGCGTCGGCCTCATCGTCACCGGCGGCATCGCGCCGAACTTCACCGGCCGGCTCGAGCCGAAGGCATCGCAGCTCTCGTTCCCGTGGCAGGTCCGAAAGCACCGGATCATCACCGATGCCGTGCACGCCAACGGCGGCCGGATCGCGTTGCAGATCCTGCACGCGGGCCGCTACTCGTACCACCCGCTGTCGGCCGCGCCGTCGGCGCTGCGTTCGCCGATCACGCCGTTCCGGCCGCGCGCGCTGTCGGGCTGGGGCGTGAAGAAGACGATCGCCGACTACGTCCGCTGCGCGGCGCTCGCGCAACGCGCCGGCTACGACGGCGTCGAGATCATGGGGTCCGAGGGTTATCTGATCAACCAGTTCATCGCGCCGCAGACGAACCATCGCGACGACGAGTGGGGCGGCTCGTTCGAGAACCGCATCCGGTTCCCGGTCGAGATCGTCCGCCGCACGCGCGAACGGGTCGGCCGCGACTTCATCATCGTCTACCGGCTGTCGATGCTCGACCTGATCGAGGGCGGCAGCACGTGGGACGAGATCGTGCTGCTGGCGAAGGCGGTCGAGGCGGCCGGCGCGTCGATCATCAACACCGGCATCGGCTGGCACGAGGCGCGGATTCCGACGATCGCGACGATGGTGCCGCGCGCGGCGTTCGCGTGGGTGACGCGGCGGATGAAGGGCGAGGTGAAGATCCCGCTGATCACCACCAACCGGATCAACGACCCCGCCGTCGCCGAGGACATCATCGCCCGCGGCGACGCCGACATGGTGTCGATGGCGCGGCCGTTTCTCGCGGACCCGGATTTCGTGGCCAAGTCCGCCGCCGGCCGCGCCGACGAGATCAACACCTGCATCGCCTGCAACCAGGCGTGCCTCGACCACATCTTCGCGCGGCGCATCGCCTCCTGCCTCGTCAACCCGTACGCGTGCCGCGAAACCGAGATGAAGCTCGCGCCGGCCGCGACCCGCAGGAAAGTCGCCGTCGTCGGCGCCGGGCCCGCGGGCCTCGCCTGCGCGACGACGGCGGCGGAGCGCGGCCACGCCGTCACGCTGTTCGACGCGGCGACGGAAGTCGGCGGCCAGTTCAATCTCGCCCGACGGATTCCCGGCAAGGAGGAGTTCGCCGAGACGTTGCGCTATTACCGCGCGCAGCTCGCGCGCACCGGCGTCACGGTGGAGCTCAACCGCGCGGCGGCCGCCGCCGACCTCGCCGGCTTCGACGCTGTGGTGCTCGCGACCGGCATCGTGCCGCGGCGGCCGGCGATCCCCGGCATCGACCACCCGAAGGTCGCGAGCTACGTCGACGTCGTTTCCGGTCGTGTCGAGGCCGGCGCGCGGGTGGCGATCGTCGGCGCCGGCGGCATCGGCTTCGACGTCGCCGAGCTTCTCACCCATCATGGCGCCGACGATGTCGCAGCGTTCAGCGCCGAGTGGGGAATCGATCCGACGTACGCGCAGCGCGGCGGCCTCACGGCGCCGCACGGGGCCCCGCCGCCGCGCACCGTGTGGCTGCTGCAGCGCAAGCAGGAAAAAGTCGGCGCCGGACTGGCGAAGACGACCGGCTGGATCCGCCGCACGCTGCTGAAGAAGCGCGGCGTGGCGATGCTCTCCGGTGTCGAGTACGAGCGGATCGACGACGCCGGGCTCCACATCCGCGTCGACGGCAAGCCGCAGCTTCTCGCCGTCGACACGATCGTCATCTGCGCCGGGCAGGATCCGCGCCGCGAGCTGGTCGCGGGCCTCGCCGCCGCCGGGATTCCGGTGACGCTGATCGGCGGCGCCGACGTCGCCGTCGAGCTCGATGCCAAGCGCGCGATCGAGCAGGGCACCGAGGTCGCGCTGGCGCTGTAGTCGCCGCGCGCGGTCGCGCCGGGATTACGGATACGTCTGCGCGAACCGGCGGAAGAACTCCGGTATCTCCGCCGTCGGCAGGTGATTGATGCCGGCGGCGCCCGCGCGACCGCCGCCGGAGGAGAAGGCGCGGCACAGCGCGTCGGCGCCGCGCGGCGCGGCGAGCGGCGCGCGGACGCTGACCATGCAGCCGCCGTCCTCGTTCGGCGTCAGGATCGCGTGCGCGACGTCCGGATGCCGGTTCGCCAGCTCGTTGCCGAAGGCGCCGCGCACGCGTCGGCTCCACGGCTCGTCGGGCAGCAGATAGAGCGTCGCGCGGTCGGCGGCGAGCGCTGGATCGACGTCGCGTGCCTGAAGAAGATCGTGGTGCCGCGCGTGCTCGATCCGCTTCAGCACCGGCTCGTCGGCGATGAACTTCCACGGATCGGCGTAAGCGGAGAGCACGCGGTACAGGTCGGCCGGGCCGATGACGAGATCCGCCTCGGTGTCGCCGTACGCGTTGTAGGCAAGGTTGTCGCCGAGCGCCTGCAGCGCGGCGATCCGGCCTTCGTCGAGTGCCAGCGCCGCGGCGAGTTGCCGCGCCGGCCCGGCGAGGTTGTCGCCGAACGCGCCGACGACGGCCCACACGCGATGACGGCCGTCGAGATGGCGGTCGACGACGATGCTGGTGCAGACGTCCGGCGCCGGGTCGATCGCCGCCTGCAGCAGCGGATGCGCGGGCACGTCGCCCGCGTAGTGATGGTCGAAGTAGCGGACGGCGACGCCGCCGGCAAGCAGCGTGTCGAGCGCGTCGCGGTTGGCGGCGAGCGAGATGTCCAGCACGGTCGCGACGTCACCGGCGACGGCGGCAGCCGCGACCCGCGGCAAGAGCGCGATGTCGCGCTTGACGCCGGTCACGAGCACGGCGTCGGCGGGCTCCGCGAGCCGGAGCTGGTGCAGTGCGCACAGGCCGTCGGCGTCGCCGTTGAAGACATCGAAGCGGGTCATCGGTTCGGAATCCGGGTGGAGGTTCGTGGTGACGGCGTGCGGGCGGCGCGGCGGCGCGGCCGTTCAGCCGGCGCCTGCGCGTTCGTCGCCGGCGAGCCGCGCAGCGACGGTGCGCCATCGTGCCGCACCGCCGGCGGCGAACGGCGCGTCGCCATCATACGACACGACCGACGACAGCTCGTCGGCAGCGAGCGGCTCCTGCGTGGCGAGCTGCCGCGCGAGCACCGCGAGGTCGGCTTCCGACGCGTCGTCGCCGCGGCGTGCGCGCGCGACGATCCGCTCTCTCAGCGCCGCCTCGGAAGCGGCAAACGAAAGGATGACGAACGGCACGCCGATATCGGCGGCCAGCGCCCGGAAGCGGTTGCGCTGTGCCCGCGCGAGGAACGTCGCGTCGACGATCGCAATCCGTCCGTTGGCGGCGATCGCGCGCGCAAGCTCGGCGAGCCGCTCGTAGGTTCGGGCGGTCGCCTCTCCGGTGTAGAGCCCGCCGGCGATTTCCGAGCCGGAGTCCGCCGTCGCGGCGAGGCCGGCCAGCCGCTTGCGCTCGATGTCGGAGCGCACGCGGATGGCGCCGACGGCTTCGAGCAGCGTCTGCGAGAGCGTCGTCTTTCCGCTGCCGGCGGGACCGTGCGTGATCGCGATCGCGCCGCGGGCCGGCGCCGCGTAGCCCTGTGCGAGTCGCAGGTAGCCGCGGAATTCGGCGGCGAGCGCGGCCTTCGCCGGACCGGTTGGGAGCTGCGCCCCTCGCAGGCACGCCACCTTGGCGCGGACCAGCGCGCGATAGACGAGGTAGAACGGCAGCACCGGCAGCGCCGCATAGTCGCCGGTGACCTCGAGCCAGGCGTTGACGAACCGGTGCGCGAAGTCGGCACGGCCGCGATCGGTGAGGTCCATCGCGACGAACGCGACGTCGCTCGCGATGTCGATCCAGCGGAGTTCGGCGTTGAACTCCAGGCAGTCGAAGATCGTCAGGCCGCCGTCGACCAGGGCGACGTTACCCAGATGCAGGTCGCCGTGGCACTCGCGGATGAAGCCGCCGCTCCGCCGCGCCGCGAACGCGTCGAGCCGCTCCGCGTGCTCGCGCCGCGTCCACGTCTCCAGCGCCGCGAGCGCGGCCAAGTCGGCCGGGTCCGGGTCCAGCGGCCCGATCTGATCGAGGTTCTGCCGCGCGTAGCGCAGGATCGCCGCAGGGCTGCCGTACGGGCCGTCCGCCGCGGCGACGTCGACGCGGCCGTGGAACGCGGCCACCTGCGCCGCCAGCGCATCGACCTGCAGCGCGGTCAGCTCGCCTCGCGCCAGCACTCGCGACAGCAGCCCGTCCTGCGCGAACTCGCGCATCTTCACCGCGTGCTCGATCGCGGGGCCGGCGCCACCTATCACCGGCGCGTCGGGCGTGCCGGCGATCGCGACGACGCCGAGGTAGAGATCCGGCGCCAGCCGGCGATTCAGCCGCAGCTCGTCGTCGCAGCAGCGCTTGCGCAGGGCGAGCGTCGAGAAATCGAGGAAGCCGAGGTTCACCGGTTTCTTGATCTTGTACGCGTACGTCCCGGTCAGCAGCACCGTCGAGATGTGCGTCTCGATCACGGCGACGGAGTGAACAGCCGGGCCGTGGGCGACCGGGTTGCACAGCGCGCGGACGAGTCGCGCCTGCAGGTCGGCCTGATTGGCGAGAGCGGCAGTCATCGCGGCCTGTCGTGGACTCGCGCCATCGCCGCGTCTTTGTGCGCCCTGCGGAATCGGCGCGGTCAGCGGCGCCAGTCGACGCGGACCGAGTACTCGTCCTTGCCGTACGCGACGGACAGCTCGCCGTGGTAGGCGCTCCGCAGCGCTTCACCGATCCGTTGCGGCAGGTGGATGTCCGTGGTCGTGACGACGACGCCCGCGGCGTCGGGCGCGATCTCCATGATCCGCGCGAGCGGGTGGGTGTCGCGCTCGCGCGCGGCCTCGTGCTCGACCAGGCGGAGGATCTCGTCGCGATGCGCGGCGAAGAACGGGCCCTCAATCATCACGACGCCCGCGGGCAGCCGGTCGCGGATCCGGTCGCAGGCGGGGCACAGCGCGCGTGCGGCGTCGGCGGGAGCCTCCCCGCGCTGCCAATGGCCGCGATGGTAGACGGCGCCGCAGTCGGCGCAGACGGTCGGCTCGGCGAACTTCCGCCGCGCCTGGTAGGGGTCGTGCCGCAGATCGTCGAAGATGCGGCGGTGCTGGTGGATGACGCCGGCGGGCGGCGTCCGGGGGCTCGATGGAAGCGTGCGCCTCGACATTTCGTTCCCTTCACGGGTGACGGGTCGGTGCGGCCCGATTCCAGCCTAGGCTCGTGGACTCGCGCCCATGTTGACGACCGTCAATGCCGGTTCCTGTACGCGCCCGCTGGGTCTCGCGGCGGCATTGGCCGGCATCGAACGCACGGGCGGCTGCCGTGGAAACGCCGTCGGACGAGGCGGGCGCCGCAGGTCGTGATGACTGCGGCTTGCCGCGAAATACCCCTCAAAATCTGACGGGTATTCAAGGCCTTGTGGCCGCGCTTTGCCGCGGATGCGGTGTTGCATCCGCATCACAAGTTCCGCTCGCCCCCGGCGGTGTCTGTGGCCGGGTTGATCAAAGTCAAAGTCGTGGGCGATCGGCACGGTACTTTCGGGCCATTCGTGATGCATTTTCGCCACACTGCGACAGGATGTCACAGGCCGATTCGTTGACGATGGCCCGCAGTACAACGTAAAAGGTAACGCAATACGCCGGTCCGCCGGCAGCGCCCCGGAAGTCGATGCAGCGGGATGCCGAGCCAGCGGAAACGAACCAAGAAAACCTCACGGCGGGGGAAGCGGTCGGCGCGGATGCCGGCCTGCGCAGCGGACGGAAGAAGCCCGCCGCGCGACTGGCAGTCGACTCGGATTCGCGCGGGCCGCGCACTTTTCGTACGGCTCAACCCGTTGTGACGGCGGCCCACCGGCCGCGATCGCGGACCGGCGCACATGAACTGTGCATCGGGACGCAGACAGAGCACCGAAAGGGGACCACATGCGATTCAAATCCTTCCTCGCCGCGACCGGCCTGGCGATCGTTGCCGCCCTGCTGGCATCGCCCGTGTTCGCGCAGGCGAATCCGCCGTCCGGCACCAAGCCGGTGTGCGCGAACTGCCACGAGCAGCAGCACACGTCGATCATGCTCACCGCGCACGGCGCCAAGAACGACGCCAACGGCAGCATGTGCCAGACCTGCCACGGCGATGCCAGCGAACATCTGAAGGATCCGATGAAGGCCAAGCCGCCGAGCCCGTTCAAGAAGGGCGTTCCCGCGGCGCAGAAGGATGCGGTGTGCCTGACCTGCCATGCGGGCAACCGGCACCTGGTGTTCTGGGAATCGGGCAAGCACGCGAAGAACGAAGTCACGTGCAGCAACTGCCACAACATCCACGGCAAGCCCGGCGCCCTTGCGGTCGCGCCGTTCACGACGTCGTTCCGCCCGAATGAATCCGAGGTGTGCGGCACCTGCCACCAGCCGATCCGCTCGGCGATCATGAAGCCGTCGCACCACCCGATCATCGAAGGCAAGATCAAGTGCTCCGACTGCCACAACCCGCACGGCGCGCTGACGCCGGTGATGCTGCGGGCCGAATCGGTGAACCAGCAGTGCACGAGCTGCCACGCCGACAAGCGCGGGCCGTACCTGTTCGCGCATCCGGCGGTCGAGGAGAACTGCCTTTCCTGCCACAACCCGCACGGCTCGGTCTACACGCGGTTGTTGAATGAGCGGTTGCCGAACCTCTGCCAGGACTGCCATGACGTAGCCCGGCACCCGGGCACGGTCTACGGCGGTGCCGCGGGCTTCACCTGCACCGCCGATGCGGTTGCGGATCCGACCAACGCCGCCTGCTACAAGAAGCCGGCCGGCAGTTTCAACTCGGCTGCCAATACGCGCTTCATCGCACGGTCGTGCACGAACTGCCACAACGCGATCCACGGCTCGAACGCGCCGGGCAACCGCGGCCAGTTCTTCATCCGGTAGGGCGAGGAGAGACTCATGAGCAAGACACAACTTTCCATCCTGATCGCCTCGCTGTTCGTCGCGGCACCGGCGCTCGCGCAGAGCGACGACTTCCTGTTCAAGGGCTCGGTGACCGCCGGCGGCATCTGGAGCGACGTCAACGACACCAAGGACTCGTCCAAGTTCAGCGAGTATCAGGACCTGTCCAACGGGATGCTGTCGAACATCGGCTTCACCGGCCGCACCAGCAAGAGCTGGATCGACGCCTACGGCGAGAACTTCGGCCGTGACGACCAGTATTTCTCGGTCCGCGGCGGGATGTACGACGTGTTCAAGGCCCGCGCCTACACGAGCTCGATGCCGCACAATTTCCTGTTCAACGGGCTGACGCCCTATGTGGGCAGCGGCGGGCCGACGCTGACGGCGACGTTCCCGAACCCGAACTCGGCGAACTGGCAGAACGTCAACATCGGGTACGAGCGCAAGGACACCGGCGGAATGATCGAGTTCAAGTCGCAGTCGCCGTGGTACTTCCGCGTCGACGGCAACCAGGTCAGGTTCGAGGGTACGAAGATCGGTGCGGCGTCGAACGGCACAAGCCCGGGCAACGGCTACGTCGATCTGGCGCTTCCGGTCCAGACCCAGACCAACAACGCATCGTTCGAGGGCGGCTACACGACCAGGACGATGACGTTCACGGCGAGCTATCTCACCAGCACGTTCGGCAACAGCAACGAGACGGTGAGCTGGAACAATCCGTTCTGGAACAATGGCGTCGACCGGACCTATCTGGCGCCCGAGAACACCTACCAGCGGTTCGCGCTGAACGGGACGATCCGGGCGCTGCCGTGGTCGTCCACACTCGCCGCCCGCTACACCTGGGACGAGTCGAAGAGCACCGCCAACGTCGCCTCGCTGGCGCTGGATGCGCCGAACACCGGCGGGACGTCGCCGTTCTACCGTGCGACCAATCCGACAGAATCGACGTTCAACGGCAAGGAAACCCGGCAGACGTTCACGCTGGGCTGGTCGGCGACGCCGCTGGCCGGGCTCGACACCCGCGCGTACTACAACTGGCAGAAGATGAACAACGAGGGCAACGAGATCGAGTTCAACTCGGTCGGCGGGCTGCTGTGCGCGGGCGCGCCCTGCGCGAACGACCTCTGGCACTACGAGAAGCAGAATGCGGGCGTCGACGCGTACTGGCGGATCAACAAGGGCAACCGCTTCGGCGTCGGCTACGACTGGAACAACATCAAGCAGAACCGTTTCGACTTCGACGACACGACCAACAACGTGTTCTTCGCCGAGTGGAAGAACACCTCGCGCGACAACCTGACAGCGCGGCTCAAGTACACGTACAACCAGCGCCGGTCGACGTTCCTGCTGGGCGACGAAGGCGTCAACGCCAACGACCCGGCCTATCTCGAGCGGTTCGTCAGGGCGTTCGACCTCGCCAACGTCGACCAGCAGAAGGTGAAGCTGGTGCTGGACTGGTCGCCGACGGATATGGTGGGCGTCGCGGTGGAGTACCAGTACAAGGACAACAAGTACAAGGACACGGCGCTCGGCCGGACCAAGGACACGCGCAACGAGATCTTCGCCAACCTGACCTACGGTGCGCCGTCGTCGTGGCGCCTGACGCTGTTCGGCGACTACGAGGAGGTCAAGTACGACTCGTCGCACCGGTATGTCGGCGCGGGCACCTGCCCGTCGGTGTCCGCGACGCCGCCGCCGCCGATCACCGCGACGAACTGCTTCGACCCGTCGACCGAACCCAACCGGCTCGCGTACAACTGGAGCGCGAACGTCAAGACCAACAACTGGCTGATCGGCGTCGGCCTCGACTTCCCGGCTGGCGACAAGCTGATGGTGACCGGCTCGCTGCTGTACGAGCAGACCGACGGCTCGTCGGACATGACGGCGCAGAACAACTACGGCAATCCGCTGCCGCTGCCGAACTACCCCAACGTCAAGATCACGTCGTTCAATCTGAAGGGGGTCTACACGGTCGACAAGAACTGGTCGGTGACCGGTGGCTACGCGTATCAGAAGTACGATTACACCGACGACGCGTTCACCGGATACCAGAACACGATTCCCTATCCGGGCGTGACCAACAACACCAGCCAGAGTTACCTCAACGGCTGGAACGCCAATCAACCGTACAACGCCAACATCGTCTACCTGCTCGGCACGTACAAGTTCTGAGCGGTTCGCCTTCCTCTGACGGCGAAGGCCGCGCCTCCGGGCGCGGCCTTTTTCTTTCCCGGGATCCGGGCGGGCGCTCCGGCATAGTGACGCCCGAACCGGTTGCCGAGGAACCGGTCGAGGTTCGCCTCTTCCTGGCGGATGAACCCGCGGTCCGGCAGCGCGCCGTCGCGCACGAGGTCGACCATCGCGCAGACGCCGGCGGCGGTCGTGATCTGGATCGCCGAGAACGTCCTGCCGGCTTGCACCGTGCTGTAGATCTTCTTCGCGTAAGACTCCTGCGTCAGCCGGCCGTCGCGGGTGCCGCTGACGGTGACGAACACCAGCACGACGTCCTGCTCGGTCATCGGGATCGACGCCTCGAGCACGTCCTTCAGGATCTCGCGGCGCTGGCCGAGGCGCAGGTCGCGCACCAGCATCTTCACGATGTCGCGGTGGCCGGGATAGCGGACCGTCTTGTAGTTGAGGTTCTCGACGCGGCCGTCGAGCGTCTCGCACAGCGTGCCGAGGCCGCCCGACGTGTTGAACGCCTCGTACGCGACGCCGTCGAGCGAGAACGACTCGACCTCCTCCAGCGCCTGCGTCTCCCGCAGCACACCGTCGATGATCGCCTCGCAGGGGTTGCAGTACTCGTTGATCAGGCCGTCGGTGCTCCACGTGAGGTTGTACTTGAGCGCATTGGTCGGGTAAACCGGCAGTGCGCCGACGCGCATGTGCACCTCGCGCAGCGAATCGAACTTCTTCGTCATCGCGTGGGCGAGGATCGAGATGAATCCCGGCGCCAGGCCGCATTGCGGGACCAGCGCCGTCCGGGCGCCGCGCGCCAGCGCCTTCACCCGGCGCGTGCTCTCGACGTCCTCGGTCAGATCGAAGTAATGCGCGCCGCCGGCGACGGCGGCCGCGGCGATCGCCGGCGTCAGGTAGAACGGGCAGGCGGACACGACGAACGCGTGGCCGTCGACGAGGGCGGACAGCGCCCGAGGGTCGTCGAGATCCGCCTGCACCGTCGCGGCCCCCATCGCCGACACTGGCGCGAGCCGTGCCGGATCGCGGTCGGCGACGGTGAGCGCGTAGTCGCCCGTCGCCTGCAGCAGGTGGACGATCGTTTCGCCGATCTTGCCGGCGCCCATCAGGATCAGCGGGGTCATGTGAGGCTCCTCGTCGTGCCGGCCGGTGTCGCGGCCGGCCACCGCGACACGCGCGTCGGCGGAAGCGCAGTCTAGCCCCGCACGCCGTCGGATCACAGGCTGCAAATGGGCGGAATGCGGGTACAATCACGGCGATATGACGGAGAAAACGACGAATCGACGGCTGACCACCGAGCAGCAACGGCTGCTGGCGCTGCTGCGGCGCAACGGCCGCGAGTCCACGGCGTCATTGGCGCGCAAGCTCGGCGTCGCTCGGACGACGGTGCAGGAGCGGATCGGCCGGCTGGAGCGTGACGGCGTGATCGCCGGCTATACGGTGCGCGTCAGCGAAGGCTTCGCGCGGCATCGGATCCAGGCGCACGTGCTGATCGAGGTCGATCCGAAGAAGGGCGACGGTGTGATCCGCGCGCTCGAGGCGGCGACGGCGGTGCGCGCGCTGTACGCGCTGTCCGGCGTCTTCGACTACGAGCTGGTGGTCGAGGGCGGCAGCACGCAGGAGATCGACGGCATCCTCGACGCGATCGGCCGCATCGACGGCATCGAGCGCACGCAGACGTCGATCGTGCTGTCGGTCAAGTTCGCGCGTTGAGACAACATGGAACCGCCGAGGCCGCGGCGCGCGCTGCGTGCCGGCCGTCGCGGTACTCGGCGCCGCGCCGCGGTCAGTACCGCCCGTGCTGCTTGTAGATGTAGTTCGACAGCTCGACCTGCTGCATCGACAGCCGCCGCTGGGCCTGGTGGACGAAGCGGATGATCGCGCGCATCACGCAGTAGACGATGCGGGGGTGCGAGTCGATCAGCGACTCCAGCCGCTCGCGTTCGAGCTCGACGACGCGGACGTCGCCCAGCGCGACGACCGACGCGTAGCGCTGCGAGCCGTCGAGCGAGGACAGCTCGCTGACGAGGTCGCCGGCGGCGAACGTGTTGAACGTCACCGCGTCGGGCGTGCCGACGTTCTTGACCACGCCGATGACGCCCTTGAGCACGACGAACAGGTGGTTGTCCGACGTGCCTTCGCGCACCAGCACGTCGCCCTGCTTCAGGTCGCGCAGTTCGATCAGGTCGGCGAGCACGGCGATCTGCGCCGGGTCGAGCTCGGCGGCGAGCTTGGTGCCCTTGAGGGCGTCGATCTTCAGCGGGTCAGCCATCGGAATTCGCTCCGGGACGTGAAAGGGATGTGATGGCCGCGGCCGGGTCCGGCGCGGCCGCGGGAGAAGGTGCGCTGGCCGGTATTGTCGCATCGCCGCCCGCGGATGGCGCCGGGCCGGGGGCGGCGGCCGGGGCCGCAGTCGGTGACGGCACGAGCGCGATCGGCTGCGCCGCTACACCCGCCGTCCCCCCGTACAGCGCGTCGGCTTCGGCCGCCAGCCGATCCACCAGCGTGTCGGCGATCCGGTCGAACACCGGGCCGGCGAGCTTGCGCATCAGCGTGCTGTCGAACTCGTAGCGCAGCACGAACTCGATCCGGCAGCCCGCATCGCCGAGCGGCGCCAAGTTCCACTCGCCGTCGAAATGGCGGAACGGGCCTTCGGCGAGCCGGAATGCGAGCCATTCCGGGCGGCGCTTCGGGTTCTTCGTCGTGAAATGGAAGCGGACTCCCTTGAAATCGACGTGGATCGTCGCTGCGACGAGCTCGTCGGAACGCTCGAGGATCGTGGCGCCGGCGCACCAGGGCAGGAAGCGCGGGTAGTGCTCCGCCTGCTCGATCAGGTCGAACATGCGCTCCCGGGCGTGCGGCGCGAGCAGGGATTTGCGGACTTCCATCGGCGCACATTCTAACTGCCCCGCTCGGGCGCCGGCAGGCATCCGGATCGCGCCTTCCTTCTCCTGTTCCTCCAGCCGGGCATCGACCGTTCCGATGCTGCGGTCGACCTCGGGCAACGGCGTGTCCAGCGGTACCCGTGCGCGGCCGGGATCGGTCGGCAACGCAACCGCGTGCGCCTTCTGCGGCGCGGAAAGCCTGTAACGGAATCCGTTACATCGATGCGTTGTGCCGCGAGCGGACGGCCTCCGTTGATCCACGTCAACGAGAGGTGCAACGCAGTGGTTCTAAATACGCTGGTTGCAGAACAAAGCCGCCGCTGCGCTGCGTGCACACCAGCGGCGAAGACCGTCTCCCCGGAGGGGTTCCAAATGACCGACACGTACTATGAGCTGATGCGCCGGCAGGGCATATCGCGCCGGAGCTTTCTCAAGTTCTGCAGCCTGACCGCGGCCTCGCTCGGCCTCGGCGACGCCGGCGCGCAGCAGATCGCGAAGGCGATGGAAACGAAGCAGCGCACGCCGGTGATCTGGCTGCACGGCCTCGAGTGTACCTGCTGCACCGAGTCGTTCATCCGCTCGGCGCATCCGCTCGCCAAGGACGTCGTGCTGTCGATGCTCTCGCTCGACTACGACGACACGCTCATGGCGGCGGCGGGCCATCAGGCCGAAGAGGTGCTCGAGCAGACGATCGCCAAGTACAAGGGCAACTACATCCTCGCCGTCGAGGGCAATCCGCCGCTCGCCGACGACGGCATCTACTGCATTCCCGGCGGCAAGCCGTTCGTCGACAAGCTGCGCCGCGTCGCCAAGGACGCGAAGGCGATCGTGTCGTGGGGAAGCTGCGCATCGTGGGGCTGCGTGCAGGCCGCGAAGCCGAACCCGACGCAGGCGACGCCGGTGCACAAGGTGATCACTGACAAGCCGGTGATCAAGGTTCCGGGCTGTCCGCCGATCGCCGAAGTGATGACCGGGGTCGTCACCTACATCCTGACGTTCGACCGGCTGCCCGACCTTGACGCGCAGGGTCGGCCGAAGATGTTCTACAGCCAGCGCGTGCACGACAAGTGCT
>JBDTVU010000038.1:0-27186 GCA_040007035.1 Betaproteobacteria bacterium
CTCTCTACCGCACTCAGCCGGCTCCCGCGCAGACCGCGCAGACCGCGCAGACCGCCGCGTTTGCCGCCGTCTGCCAGCACGCGCTGGCGATGTCGGGCGCCGGCCTTGCGGACGTCACGCCCGAAACGTCGATCGCAGCACTCGGTCTGGATTCGCTGCAGCGCGTCGAGCTCGTCGCGGCGCTCGACACCAGTTTCGGCCGCCACCTGCCCGACGCCGTTTACAGCCAGGCGAGGACCCTCGGCGACCTCGCCACCGCCGTGCAGAAACACCTGATCGATTACCCGCAAGCCGCCGCGCCGGCGCGGGAAGTTCCGGCTGAACATTACGACGTCGCGCTGTTTCCCGAATACCTCGAGCTCAAACGCCACGAGCGCATGCTGCTGGCGGTCGCCGAAAACAACCCCTATTTCCGTATCGACCAGGGTGTTGACCCGCAGACGAGGGGTGTCGGCGGCATTGCCCATATCGACGGCCGCGAGCTGATCAACTTCTGCGCCTACGACTATGTCGGCATGGCGCGCGACGCGGCCGTCGTCAGCGCGACCAAGGCGGCGATCGACCGCTACGGCACCGGCGCGGGGGCAAGCCGTCTGGTCTCCGGCGAAAAGCAGATACATCGTGAACTCGAGAACGCGCTGGCCGAGTTTCTCGGTACGCCCGCGTCGATTGTCTTCGTCTCCGGACACGCGACCAATGTCACCACGATCGGCCATCTGCTGGGTCCCGGCGACCTCGTCGTCCACGACATCCTCGCTCACAACTCCATCCTCCAGGGTGCGCGTCTCTCCGGTGCGACCTGCCGCGGATTCGCCCACAACGATTGGCGCGCGCTCGATGCGCTCCTTGCGGGCATCCGCCACGGCTTCCGCCGCGTTCTCATCGCCATCGAAGCCGTCTACAGCATGGACGGCGACTACCCCGACCTCCGGCGTTTCGTCGAGGTCAAGAACAAGCACCGGGCGATGCTCCTCGTCGACGAAGCGCATTCGCTGGGAACCATGGGCAGGACCGGGCGCGGCATCGGCGAACACGCCGGGATCGACCGCGCCAGCGTCGAGCTGTGGATGGGCACGCTCTCGAAATCGCTCGCCAGCTGTGGCGGATACATCGCCGGTTCGGTCGAGCTCGTCGAGTATCTCAAGTACACCGCGCCCGGATTCGTATACAGCGTCGGACTCTCCCCGCCCAACGCGGCGGCGGCGCTCGCCGCCCTGACGCTGCTTCGGCGCGAGCCGCAGCGCGTCACCCGGCTCCACGAGTTGTCGAGCCTCTTCCTCGCGCTCGCGCGTGAACGCGGGCTCGATACGGGCCTCTCCGGAGGGACCCCCATCATTCCCGTCATCGTCGGCAATTCGGTCAAGTGCCTTCGCCTCTCCCGTGCGCTCTTTCAGCGCGGCATCAACGTCCAGCCGATCATCCATCCGGCCGTCCCGGAGCGTGCCACGCGGCTGCGGCTGTTCATCACCACCAACCACACCGAATCGCACGTCAGGCGCGCCGTCGACGCCGTCGCCGAGGAGCTCGGCAACCTCGAGGGACGAGGGCGTTCGTCCCGCAGGCTCGAATCGCCGCTCCATGCCTAACCCTGAACATGCCATCGTCGTCGATCGGCTCTGCAAGCGTTACGGAACCCTGCTGGCGGTCGACGACGTTTCGTTCACCGTCCGCAAGGGCGAGGTGTTCGCGTTCCTGGGCCCGAACGGCGCTGGCAAGAGTACGACCGTCGAGATAATCGAGACCATCCGAACGGCAACGTCGGGAAAGGTCACCGTGCTCGGGATGGACGTCGCCAGGCGCAAGGCCAAAGTCGTCCGGCGGATCGGCGTGCTGCCGCAGGATTTCAGCTCGTTCGACCGGATCACCGTGCGGGAAAGCCTGTCGTACTACGCGCGGGTGTTCGGCTGCGACGCCGATATCGACGCGCTGATGGATCTCACCAATCTGCGCAGCAAGGCGAACGCCCAGTTCAATACCCTCTCGGGAGGCCTCAGGCAACGCCTCGGCATCGCCGCCGCGCTCGTCAATGACCCGGAAGTCGTCTTTCTCGATGAACCGACGACCGGGCTCGACCCCCACGCCCGGCACGCGGTGTGGGATGTGCTCAAAGGTCTCAAGGGCCGCGGGAAAACCGTCTTTCTCACGACCCACTACATGGAGGAGGCCGAACTCCTGGCCGACACCGTGGCGATCATCTCTAAGGGCAGGATCGTGGCCATCGACTCGCCGACGCGGCTCACGGAGAAGCACGCCAATCACATGCGGCTCACGCTCGAGTCGAGTGACGCGGCGGCGCCGGGCCTGATCCGGAAAATGGGCTTCGATCCCACGCGGACAAGCGACGAAAGCATCTGCGTCCGCGTCGACAACGCAGACGACGTGCGCGCCATTCTCGGGGAGATCGAAGGAGCCGGACTTTCCCTCGGCGGCATCGACGTGCGCAAGCCGAACCTGGAAGAGGTGTTCCTCAAGCTCACCGAAGAGCAAAGCGAAGTCGGCGCAGGCGAGGGCTCAAGATGACCCCGCGAATCATCACCGCCAACCTGGTCGTTCGGCTCAAGAGCTTCTACCGGGAACGATCGGCGATGTTCTTCACGTTTGCGTTCCCGGTGATCCTCGTGCTCGTCTTCGGAACGATCTTTACCAAGCCGGAGCACCTGAACTTCGATCTCCCGGTGCAGGATCGCAGCCACAGCGAATCGTCGGCCCGGCTGCTCGAAGCTCTCGCGACCGATCACACGTTCAGGGTCGCGCCGGTTCCCGTCGACGTCGACGCCACGCAATACGCCAAGGAGAACAAGCAGAACCTGGTGCTCGTGATCCCCGAAGACTTCGCCCTGCTGGAAGGACGGCGTCTCGGCGCACGGGACGCCAGCGTGTCCGTGCCGCTGACGTACGTCTACGACCCCAGCTCGACCTCGGTGAACACCAAGATCCAGGCGCTCGACGTGATGGTGGCCGCGGTGAACCAGAAGGTAACCGGCACCCCGCCTTTCATCCGGCTCGTCGCGGCGTCGATCCTTTCCCAGCAATACCGCTTCATCGAATTCTTCGTCCCGGGCATTATCGCGATGGCGATCATGACCTCCTCTCTGTCGAATGCGCTCAACATGAATGCGGAGCTTCGGCAGAAAGGTATCTTGCGCAAGCTCGCGACGACGCCGATCACGCGCACCGATTGGCTCGTCTCGAGCATCCTGTACCAGCTCATCCTGTCCGTCGTTTCCACGGTCGCAATCCTCCTCGTCAGCTACGCCGTCTTCGACGTTCGACTGCACATCGGCCTCTGGCTTCCGCTCATCGTCGTGGTGGAGGTCGTCGCCTTTGTCGGCATCGGCATGCTGCTCACCCCGTTCGCGAAGGAGGCGGAAAGCGCGTCCGCGGTCGCCAACGCCTTCCTGTTTCCGATGATGTTTCTTTCGGGCACCTTTTTCCCGGTTGAAATGATGCCGGCCTTCCTGCAGGCGTTTGCCAAGCTGTTGCCGCTCTACTACGTGAACGAGGCGCTGCGCGCGGCGATGATATTCGTCGACGATCCGGCTACGTTGCGGCTCGCGGGGGTCGCCGCCGGTTTCGCCGCGATCGTGTTCGTCGCGGGAATGTTCAAGACGCGGTGGGACGAGGAGACGTGACGTGCCGAAGCGCATCCTGTTCATTTGCGGGTCGATGAACCAGACCACGCAGATGCACCGGATTTCCCGGCATCTGACCGAGTACGAGCATTCGTTCACGCCCTATTACTGCGATGGCGCGCACGAAGCGATGCGGCGGATGAAGATGCTGGAGTTCACCATCATCGGCGACAAGCTTGCACGCCGCTGCCAGCGGTACCTGCAGTCGGAGAAACTCGCGATCGACTACAAGGGGCGCCACGGCCCTTACGATCTGGTGCTCACCTGTTCCGATGTGTTCCTGCAGAACAACATCCGCGGCAGCAGGATCGTCCTGGTCCAGGAAGGCATTACCGATCCGGAAGACCGAATGTTCCGCCTGGTGCAACGCCATCGCTGGCTTCCGCTCTGGCTTGCGGGGACCGCCGCGACGGGCCTGAGCGACGCCTACCGCGCGTTTTGCGTTGCCAGCGAGGGGTACCGGGACCTCTTCATCCGCAAGGGTGCCAAGGGTGAGAAGATCGAGGTCACCGGCATCCCGAACTTCGACAACTGCCGGAGGTTTCGGAACAACGCGTTTCCCCACCACCACTACGTGCTGGTCTGCACGTCGCCCCTGCGCGAGATCTTCCGTGGTGAGGATCGCAAGGCGTTCATTCTCGACGCCGTCAGGATCGCCGACGGGCGCCAGATGATCTTCAAATTCCACCCCAACGAAAACCTCGCGCGGGCGGAGAAGGAAGTGAATCGGCATGCTCCGGGGGCGCTGGTTTTCGCGGGCGGGAGCGCGGAAGAGATGATCGCCAACTGCGATGTTCTGATCACCAGGTATTCATCGACGGCATTTGTCGGCCTGGCGCTCGGCAAGGAAACGCATTCGGACTTCCCGATCGACGAGTTGCGCAGGTTGCTGCCACTGCAGAACGACGCCGCGGCGGAGAACATCGCGAACGTATGCCGGCGGGTGATCGAGGAGCGGGCGCTGCAATGAACGGCGAGGTGACGGTCAGGGCGACGACGTCGTGGCGGGATCGGCGCCGTTTTCAGCGCCTTCCGTGGACGATCTACGCGAGCGATCCGAACTGGGTCCCGCCGATCCTCGCACAGGAGCGTCTGTTGCTGGGCTGGGGCCGTCATCCGTTCTTTGCCAACGCGGAGATGGTGACGCTGCTTGCCGAGCGGCGTGGCAAGGTCATCGGCCGCGTCGCCGTGTTCGTCAACGACATCCACAACCGAAAGTACAACGAGCACCGGGGATTCTTCGGATTCTTCGAATGCGTCGATGACGTCGCGGCCGCGCGAAAGCTGTTCGACGTCGGGCGCGCATGGCTCCTGCAACGCGGCATGACCACATGGCGCGGTCCGGTGAATCCGTCGCTCAACTACACGTGCGGCCTGCTCGTCGACGGTTTCACCAGCCCGCCGGTGTTCCTGATGACCTACAACCCTGCGTACTACGCCACGCTGATCGAGGCGTGCGGCTTCGCCAAATCGCAGGATCTCTACGCCTACGAAATGGATGTCGCGCTGCTTGCGAAGCTGGTCGATCGATACAAACCTGCGGTGATGTCCGCGCTCGAGGGCGGCGGCCTGTCGGTGCGGCCCTTCGACCCGTCGCGCTTTGACGAGGAGATCAAGACCTACCTCGACATCTACAACCGTTCCCTCGACGGAAACTGGGGTTTCACGCCGCTGCAGGACGGCGAGGTGAAGCAGATCGCAGCAGAGCTGCGGCACATCATCGCGCCGGAGTTCGCGGCGTTCGCGATGGTCGGGGGCCAGGCGGTCGGTGCGGTGCTCGCGTTGCTCGATTACAACCAGATCCTCCGCCGGATCAACGGCCGACTCCTTCCGTTCGGGATTTTCCGCCTGATGTGGGGGCGCAGGCGAATCAGCGTTGCGCGCGGGATGACGGTGACGATGGTGCCCGGGTTTCAGCAGTCGGGGTTCTCGGTCGTGCTGCTCGACCGCCTGGTCGAGGCGGCGAGGGCGTGGAGTCTTGAGCGCTGGGAATTCTCGTGGGTGCTCGAGAGTAATACCAGCTCGCGTGGGACGCTCCAGCGCGCGGGGACGAAGCTCAGCAAGATCTACCGGATCTACGACCGGACGCTGTGATGCCGGATTTCGCCGTTGGAAACCCGGCAGCTGCGGTTCAAAGCCAGCGCGCTTCGCGGTACCACTGCGCGGTTTCGCCGAGGCGATCGGCGAGCGGAGCCGCGGGCGACCAGCCCAGCAGGCTTCGCGCTTTTGCCGACGAACAGGTCCACGAACCCGCGAGCACTTCGGAAATCTTGTCGCCGCCGACCCACCCCGGGCGCCCGCGAATCCTGGACGCGACATCGCCGAAAACTCCGACCGCCCGAAGCAGCCATGCCGGCAGGCGGACGATCCGGGCCCGCTCTTTCCCGACCGCGTGGGCGATCGCGCTGCCGAGCTCGACCTGCGACAGATCCTCCGCGGCGGCGAAGTAGATGCCACGGCCCGACCTGTCGGGCACAAGCCGTTCACCTTTCTCGGCCGCAAGCAGGAGGCATTCGACGAGGTCCGTCACCGAAACGAGCGACACGCGCCCGTCGCCGCTTCCGCAGACGACGTGGACGCCGGATCGAGCGATCGGCTTGAAGATCTCGTAGACCCCGCGGTCGCCTGCGCCGAACACGACGCCCGGCCGCACGACCGTGATGGCCAACGCGCCAGCGTACCTGGCGGCGACCTGCTCGCCGCCGAGCTTGCTGCGCCCGTAGTCCGAAACGGGCAACGGCGGATCGCTTTCGACTTTCGGGACCGCGCCGGACGGCCCCGCCGCGGCGAGCGACGAGACGAGCACGAGCACAGGACGGTCCGCCTGCTCTCCGCACGCCGCCGCGACCGCCTCGACGCCCCCCGCGTTCACTTTGATGAAGTCCGCGGCGCACAGTGCCCGCACCAGGCCCGCGAGGTGGTATACGACGCCGGGATTCGACGACGCGACCGCGCGGGAGATACCGGCGCGATCATTGACATCGCAGAGGATAAGCTCGACGCCCATCGCGCGCAGTCGGTCGACATGCGACGTCGCCCGCACCAGGCAGGATACGCGGCAGCCGCGCTCGACCAGCCGGCGCACGAGGTGCACACCGATGAAACCGCTGGCGCCGGTGACCATGACCGATTGCCTGGTTGCGCCGTTCATGCGTGCGAGCCCCGGCACCGGGCGCGATCACCGATGCAACCGCGCGCACCCGTCGGATGCTTCATTCTCCCAGCATTTCGGCCAACGGGTGCAGCTGCTCCACATGTTGCGACACGACCTTGACGATGACGATGATGGGAATGCTGAGCAGCATGCCCCAGATGCCCCAGAGCCATCCCCAGAACAGCAGCGAAATAAACACTGCCGCCGCATTCATGTGGGCGATTCGTCCGGTCATCCAGGTGGTCACGAACGTTCCGACGAGGGTCGCGATCGCCAGGCAGACGCCGGCCACCAGCAGTGCCATGGCAAACGACTCGAACTGCAGGAATGCGGCCATTCCCGTGACGACGGCCGCAACGCCGGGGCCCAGGTACGGAATGATGTGCAGCAGTCCTGCCGCGACGGCCCAGGCTCCGGCGTTGTCGAGGCCGATCCAGCGAAACGCGATCCAGCTGAGCAACGCGACCAGCAGGTTCGTCGTCAGCAGCATGAGCATGTACTTCTGGATCGATTCGTTGATGTCATCGAGGATCTTGACGGTGATCTTTCGCTTCGACAGCGACGGCCCCGTGATCCGTACCAGCTTCCGCTTGAAGGTATCGCCACCGAGCAGCAGGAAGAACACCAGGAATACGATCATCGCCGCCTGACCGACCGCGCCGATGGCACCCATCGAGCTGTCCCACACGTAGTCACCGAGCTTGAACGTGGGCCGGTCGACGACGACATGGGTGGCAGCCTGATGCGGAGCGACGGTCCCGCCGGCTGCCTCGGTCGTCGCCTTTTCGACTGCGGTGGCAGCGGTTTGCATCTTCTGCATGTTGTCGGTCTGGCTGACGCGCAGGCGCGCAAGCCCGGCAGTGAACTTGGTCGCCGCTTCGGGCAACTGCTCGATGATGGTCTGCACTTGCCCGCGCAACGAGTAGGCGCCGAGCACGAGCGCACCGACCACGCTTCCCATCACGATGACGGTGCCGACGACGCGCGGGATCCGGATCGCTTCGAGCCATGCGATGAGCGGATTCAGCGTGTAGGCGATGATGATGCCGAGCAGCAGCGGCACCACGAAGGCCTGCGCCCAGGACAGGGCAAAAAGCGACGCGAGCACCGCCAGAATCCCCAGCGCCAGTCCGCGCGCATCGACTGACATCCGGGTTTCGGGAAGGGTGACGAGCGACGCGTCTACGGCAGGGTCGGGTTGCTCGACAGCAGGTGCCGGATGAGCGGTGCCGATGGAGGGTGGAGCGGCGGCGTGGGTCATGGCGGCGAGGTCGACAGCGCTTGTGCCCCCGGAAATTGGTGAGCGAAGCGGGCTCGGACGTGGCGTCGCTTCCGATCCCTGGATGGCCGCTGATCGGGAGCGCCAGTCCCCGGGGGTCGGGAATGCAGGACGGGCAGGTCGTAGTCTTCCGACCTGCCCGTCCCGCAGTCTGCGTTTCTACTTGAGCCGCATGTCGTTCTTGACGGACTTCACGCCGGCGACGGTGCGTGTAACCTCAACCGCCTTGCTTTCCGCGGCCGGCGAGCTCACGAAGCCGCTCAGCTGGACGATTCCCTTGAACGTTTCGACGTTGATTTCGGCCGATTTCAGCGTCGGCTCGTTGAAGATCGCGGCCTTGACCTTGGTGGTGATGACCGTGTCGTCCACGTATTCGCCGGTGCCTTCCTTCTTTGCCGTCGAGGCGCAGCCCAGCGCCGTCGCCATGAGCAGTACGCCAGCGATGGTGGCCAATTTGCGAGTGATGTTGGTCATGCGTTTTCCTTTGAGTGAAACACTCCGCCGACACTGCGCGGGATTACAGGCGTCCCATCAGGAACAGGACGAGGACGATCAACAGAACGACACCGACGATGCCACTGGGCGCGTAACCCCAGTTGCTGGCGTGCGGCCAGACGGGCAGGACGCCGATGAGCATCAGAATCACGACGATCAGGATGATGGTGCCAAGACTCATGACTTGCTCCTTTGTTCACCCACGGGTTCCGGGGCATCCATTCGGCTCCGCGGCTTTGGCGTTGAAGTCGGCCCCGGCTGTGCAGGCATATGACAAGGCTATCGATGAGGCCGGACGTCGTCTGTGCGCTTGCGCACAAAGGCGAATCAAGCTGCGCGCCCGTCAGGTGCTTTGCCCGGCACCTCACTTGTTGTGTTCTCCACCTCGCTGCTCGCCTTGCTCACGGTCTTTTTCCCGGCCCTGCTTGGGTTCCTTCGCGGGCGCCTTGCCTTGCGGTCCCTTGTCCTGACCTTGCGACTTCGGTGCCTGTTGTGCATGTTGCGCGGGTTGCTGCATCTGGCGGCCGGCGATCGCGTCACCATGGGGCGGAGGTGCCGCGGCGGCGGGCTTCTGAACGTCATCGCCTCCCTTCCGGGGCGGTGGTCCGTGCGGGGCGGGTGCGGCGCCTTGCTGGGGCGACGGCGGCCGGTTGGTGCCTCGGTCGCCCTGCTGCGACGAGCTTCTCTGCTGAGGCGCAGCCTGCCGTGCCGGCGGAGCGGACGCGGGCGCAGCTTGCACGGGCGCGCTTTGCGCGCGCTGCGCCTGATAGTGCTGCTGGACTACGGCATCGCGTGGCCGATATCGGTAGTTCTGACTTTGCAGCGCGTGCTGCTGTTCCACGCGGGGATATCGATTTCCCGAGTATTGCCGCTGGTATGCAGGCAGCGGGGCCGGCGCGGGTACGACGTTGCGATTCCATCTGTCCCATCCGCCGTGACTCTGCTCCCAGGTATGGCCCCAGTGCTCACCCCAGCGCGGCGGCGCATCCGAACGCCATCCGCTGAAGTACACGGGCGGTTGCCGGTAATACCGCACCGGGACGCGCAGGACGTACAGTGGCACCACGTCCGGGGCCACGAGCCCCCAAGGCCCGTTGTACCAGGAGCTCGCATACCAGTTGTCGCTTTGGTAGACCCAGTACATGCCGTCGTAGAAGAAATAATTCGACCTCACTTGCGGCGCGTAGTAGACGGGGTAGCCGGGCACGCGGACGAACTGCGGGTACACGGGCAGGTTGATCCCGATGCTGACGCCGGGAAAGCCGATGCCGACGCTCACCTGAGCAGCGGCTGTAGTGATCGAGCAGAGCAGCATCCACAGTACGAAGAGTCCGTTGCGCATTGTCATTCCTTTGTCTCAATGGCCGGGCCGGAATCGCCGGCCTGCGGGAAGCGAGACCGACAGGCGCCTTTCCCGGGCGCGGTCGGCGGATTTCACGCCCGGTGCCGACTACCGCCCTGTCGCCGTCTTTCTTACGATCGACGAGACGTTGACGAGCGCTTCCGCGGTCGCCGACGCTTCCCGTTCCACGGCCTTCTGCTGCTCGCCACGGATTCGCGCGAACGTCTTCTGCAGGTTCGTGTCGTGGCTCGCGGTGTATCGGAACGAACGGTCGAGAATCGATTTCATGGGGCCTCGCACGATCTCGTCGGCATCGATCCGGATTCTGCCGACAGGTTTTCGATAAACCTCTTGCAACCGCGAATGCGCAATCTCGCATCGGCAGGCTAGCCGCGCGCGGCGTTGCCGTCCGTGCGGTGGCGCACGTTTCCGGGGTGCCACTGCACGGGTCGTCGATCAAGGCCCGGCGGATGCGCGGTCGTCGACGCTTGCACGCGCGGGAGCCCGATCAGATCGAGGTTCGGCGGCTGGTCATTTCAGATGGAAGCTTCCGGCACCGAACAGACCGAGCAATCCGATGACGATCAGATAGATGGCGACGATGTAGCTCAGCAGCCGCGGCACGACGAGGATCAGGATGCCGGCGAGGAGCGAGACGAGCGGGGCGAGACTCAGGGTCATATTCATCGTGGGTTCCGGTCAGGAAGGACGGATGCGACTGCAGACGGGATGCGGCACCGGCGACGGAGTCATTCCCAATACGGCTCGCAGCCGTAGTAGGCGTGGACTTTCGTCGCCCAGTCCGGGTCGGCCATTCGCGGCAGCAGGTCGCCGTCGAGACCGGGCGCGTCGATCAGGCGTTCGAGGTCGATCTTGATCACGCAGCGCCGGTACACCCGGTCGACGGTAATCGCGCTCCAGGGAATGGCGAAGAACTCCGTTCCCAGAAAGCCCCCGCCCGACATCAGGGCGTATGCAATGCGCCCGGAATAGGTGTCGAGGACCAGCTCGTCGAGCCAGCCCAGAAACCTGCCGGCAATGTCGTACACGCCGTCGCCGCAGAAGCTTGTCGCCCCCAGCAGAACGGCGTCGCGCTTCGATGAGGGTCGGTCGTCCGACGTGGCCTCGCGCAACGCCGGTCGCCGGTTGAGCGTCCCCACCAGGTGATCATCGCGACTGGGCGCGCTTGCGCTTGCCATGGCATTCTCCCCCGACCTTGAAGCCGCAAGCCGACCTGCGGAAAGTCGGCACAAGACCGGATTACCTCCCGAGTCGCCAATCGCCGTCAGTGCGGTAACGCACACTCGAGGGTCCTCCCGCCGTGCAATCGGCCGTTCGATGGCCGCAAGGCGCCGGCCACGCCTTGTGCGGTGCAGCACCAACGGCCACCCGGGCGTCCGGCTCTCCGGGATGGCAGTCGCGGGTCGGTTTCCCGGGCAGGGCTCCAGAATGTGTTCGAGCGGTCATTCGTCGTGCGGAGCGATTGTGTGCGCTGGCGCGCAGACGGGCGCGCCAGGTGAGGACATTCTGATCGGAACTGCAGTTGGCAGAACCGCCGCTGGATCGTCGGTATCGGTCAGCTGATTTGCGCCCGCCGGTTCTCCCGGTGCCGACGCGTCGGTCCGCGGACTCAGGAGCATGCTGTGAGCGTGTTGTCGGTCCAACGAGCCGCCACCGGCAATCGCCTGCTCGACACACTGCCGGGCCGCGACCTGCGCCGCGTGCTGGCCGGATGTGAAACGATCGAGCTCGCGTTTGGCGAAGTGCTCTACACGCCGGGCGAGCGCCTCGGCTACGCCTATTTCCCCACCCGCAGCTTCATTTCGCTCGTCATGCCGGTCGACGCGTCTGCCTCCCTCGAGGTCGGCCTGGTCGGCAGCGAAGGCCTGTTCGGAATTCCGCTCGCGCTCGGCGCCGACGCGTCGCCGGTGCGGGCAGTGGTACAGGGTGCGGGATCTGCGTTGCGGATGGCGGCGGCGCGCTTCTGCGGCGAACTCCAGCGCAGCCCGGCATTGCAACGCAATGTCGATCGCTATGTCCTGGTCCACCTCAGCGAACTCGCTCAGACGGCGGGCTGCACACGTTTTCACATGGTCGAGGCGCGGCTTGCCCGCTGGCTGCTGATGACCCAGGATCGCGCGCGCGCGGACGCCTTCCACGTCACCCATGAGTTCCTGGCCTTGATGCTCGGCGTGCGCCGAGTCGGCGTCACCAAGGCGGCGGGCGCCCTGCAGCAGCGCGGTCTGATCCATTATCGCCGTGGCAACGTAACCGTTCTCGATCGGCGCGGGCTCAAGGCCGCATCCTGCGGGTGCTACAAGGCCGATCGGGAAGCTTACGTTCGGATCCTCGGCTAGACCGGTTCCGGATGAATGCGTCGCCGGCCCTTCGCCCGCGACGGAAAAAAAGACAGCCGCAAATTGCGGCTGTCTTTGCTTCAACTCCTGGCGTCGTGTCGCCCGCCTCGGAGCTTGCCGGCATCCTTCACAGCTCCCTTCGGATTGCCGATGTGTTGCTGCACCTTGCCCCGCGACAGAATTGTCGCCCGTGTGAACCTAGCGCTGCCAGTTCGGGTTTTCCCGGTACGGGTAATCGTCGGAAATCCGGCGACCCGACGAGATCATGTTGTTCAGTCCGGACGGCAGGCTCGCGTATTCCCCAGGACCGAAGGTGCGGCATTCGCCGCCGAAGTTGGCGTCGCTGCAGAAGACCCAGTAGCCGCCTTCGACGCGCAACGACGACGCGCGGTCGTTGAATCCCGTCCCGTCCAGGTTCGTCAGCCCGCCATTGCCGACCGCGAACGAGCGACCGGAGAGATTCCGGCCTTCGAACAGCGTGGCGCGCGTTCCGCCGTAATTGCCATGCATCGGCCGACGCTCGCCGCGACCCGACATGCCCATGCCCATGTTCGAGGTCGGACGCGCCGAACTCACGCGACCTGCGAGCCCGCCCAGATCCGGATAGCGCCCCGGACCCAGCACCTGGCAACCGCCGCCGAAATCGGCGTCGACGCACACTTCCCATTCGCCGTTGTTCACGATCGCCGAGCGGGCGCGATCGTTGAACTGGGCGCCGTCGAAATTGTTTACCGTCTGGTCGACCGTCATTTCGCGTCCGGCGAAGTTCTCGCGCTCGTAGAACGTGACGTTGGCGGATGCGGTGCCGGCCGCGGCAATGCCGGCAGCAACGAGGATGCTGCGAAGCGTCTGATTCATGGTGCGTGGCTCCTGGAGGGGTTGCTTGCCGCTGTGGAACTCAGGACGGGTGCTGCACGGTCGCCGGCGTCGCCAGGCTGCCGCCTTCATCTTCCCAGTTCTGCAGGCCTTCCTTGAGCTGCCGCTTCGCAACATGGCGACGCTCGGTGCGTCGGCGCAGGGTGAACGCGGCACCGACCGCCACGCCTCCGATCAGCGCAAGCGGCAATGCCCAACGTGTGTTCATCGACATCGTGGATCTCCGGTTTGAATGTGGAACAACCTGAAGCTTGATCGCCGTGCACGGCGATGTCGGTACGTTGACGCACACAGGCCTCCGGACTTACCACCGCCGGCCGCCCGCGATTAGAATGCGCACATGACCTCGAACCATTCCCGCTCGAGCGAGACCCGTTCCGGGCGCTCCGGTGCGCTGTCGACGTGGAGCGCCCGCCTGGGAGCCAGCCAGCGGCTGCTGGCGGCGCTGGCGATCGCCTTCGTCGTCTACGTTGCGCAGCCGGATTCGGTCTCCTGGCACACGCGGCTGGTCGCCAGCTGGGACGTCGGCACGCTCGTCTATCTCGTTCTGGCATGGGCGATCATCGGGCGCGCGGACGCGGAGTCGACGCGTGCGCACGTGCTGGCGCAGGACACGAGCGTCTACGTCATCTTCCTGTTCGTGCTCGGGGCTGCGTGCGCCAGCGTCGTGGCGATCGGCTTCGTCGTGGCGACGATCAAGGGGCTCGCATTCTGGCCCAAGGCCTGGCACCTCACGCTCACGATCGCGGCGCTGATGTCGTCCTGGCTGGTGATCCAGACGGTTTTCGGGTTTCACTATGCCCGCGCGTACTACCGCGACGAACGACGGCATCCGGCCCAATCGGGCGGGCTTGCGTTCCCGGGCGCCGCCGATCCGACCTACATGGACTTCGCGTACTACTCGTTCGTCGTGGGTATGACGTCGCAGGTCTCCGACGTCCAGGCGATCTCGCCGGTCATGCGCCGGCTGACGCTCATGCACAGCGTGCTGGCATTTGCCTTCAACATCGCTGTGCTCGCGCTGAGCATCAATACCATCGCCAGCGCCCTCTAGCCCGGCCGGCCGGTAACGCCGGCCCATGGGAGAACAGCCGCAAATCGCGGCTGTTCTTTCATCGACACCACGCGCAAACGCGGCGTGCTAGCGCTTGGTGGCGTCCTTGACGGCTTCCTTCAGGTTGCCGACGTGTTGCTGCAGCTTGCCTTCGACCTGGTTCTTCACGCCCTTCGCCTGCTGTTCCTTGTTGCCGACCAGCTTTCCGGCTTCCTCCTGGATCTTGCCGCCGATGTCCTTTGCTGCGCCCTTGACTTGATCTTTGTTCATGTTGAGTTCCTTGGCTGTCGGTTTATGCATCAGATACCCGAACCGTGCTCGGCTCGTCCTGCGCATCGCGGAATCCAGTCTTGCGTATCCACGAACCAAGGCTACTGCAATATGAAGACCGGCTCTGTACGCTTGCTCACATAGCGGCTTGCGAACTGCACGGGCACGCACCGGGGAAAAAACGGCCCGGAACGGGATTGCCGTTTCCGGGCCGACACCACGAGTGTCTGCGGGGAGAGGACGTCAGGCACTCGAATCGAGGATACGCCCGATCGGCATATCCGAAGCGCAGCTAGGCCCCGCGGCGCCCGCTGATCAAGCTGAGCAGGACCATCACGACGGCAATCACCAGCAGGACGTGAATGAGGCCGCCCATGGTGGTCGAGGTGACCAGCCCGAGCAGCCACAGGATCAGCATTACGACGGCAATGGTATAGAGCATGAAATCCTCCGTTCTGGTTCGGTTGACGTACGGCAAAGGCGCAGCCGATGGCCGTCCAATGTGCATCCCGTACCCATGGCGCCGTGCGGCCTAACGCGGCCTCAGCAAATAGCCCAGCAGAAATCCGACGGCCGCCGCGATTCCCAGTGACGCGAGCGGGTCTTCCTGGATGCGGACACGGCAGTTCTCGGTGAACCGCGCTTGCGCATCCCTCACCTGGCCGCTTTTCACGTCGAGCGTTTCGGCGGCGCGGGTTGCGGAGACGGCAATGTTGTCCACCGTCTCGTGGACTCCTGCGGCGATGCGATCAACGGCGGGACGCGCTGCGCCCGACGCCTTGTCGATCGCCCTGTGTAGGCTGCCCGTCGCCTGGTCCACCGTGCGTGCGACCGTCCCACTCATCTCGTTCGTTTCAGTCATCGACTTTTCTGCGGATACCATGATTCAGTCTCCCACTCGGCAAAGGATGCGAGACCGGGACCGGCCTCGCACCCGCACTGCTTGATGCACGCGCCATCGGATGTCGAAAGCTGCGTGTGAATTGGTCTGTGCTCAGGACTGGCCGTAGCGCGCCTTGGCTTCCTTGACGCAGCTGGTCTTGGCGTCGCCGGCAAGCGCATCGCACTTTTCCTTCGCGACTGCGTAGGCGGCATCGCGCTTGTCGGTTGCGGCATCCTTGGCGGCTTCGGCGGTCTTCTCGCGCGCCGTGGCGTTGGCATCGGCGGTCTTGTCCGCGAGCTTGGCGTTGGCCTTGGAGGTTACGTACGCGGCCTTCGCTTCCTTGACGCACACGTCCTTGGCGTTTCCGGAGGCGTCATCGCACTTCTCGTTGGCGACCGCATACGCGGCATCGGCCTTGGCGATCCGGACGTCGTACCGATGCGTGGCGGACGGGCTGTTGGTCGATACGAGTTCCGCCTTGGCGACGCTTTGGCGGCCCTTGGCGTCGACCGTGCAGATGTCCTTGGCGTTGCCGGTCATCGATGCGCATGCGGCCGTGTCTGCCTTGTACTTGGCCGAAATGTCGGCCTGGGCAGCTTTGAAGTCGGCCTTCGAGATGGTGCCGCCGATGGCGCCGGTGCTCATTGCGAGACAGAATGCAGCGGAAAGTGCGGTGAGATTGAACTTGTTCATGTGTCGTCCTCTATGCAGTGCCTGCGATATGAAGCGAGTGTGTTGCGGCCGGCGCATTGCGTGAAGCGGCCGGCCTTGCGGTTCCGGGTGACGAATACCTCTGTTTTGGTGTGCAGGTGTGACCAGCCTATTCGTGTCGACCGCGAGCGTCTGTCTGCCAACGCACATAGTCGGCGGACCGGGAGGGCCGAAGTTTCTGTGCATCTTCGGGGCAGCCGGATCAGGCGGACCTGGGCGCCGGCGCCTTCCGCGCGGGCTCCGCTTGCGAGGGGATCACCTGCAACAGGTCGGCCAGGTCATCCGCATGCTCCTCTTCCATCGCCAGGATGGACTCCAGCAGTCGCCGGGTCGTGGGATCGTGGTCGCCGAGAAACCGGATGAAGTCGCGATAGCTGTCGATGGCGATGCGCTCGGCCACCAGGTCTTCCTTGATCATGTCCGAAAGCGTCGTTCCTTCCACGTACTCGGCATGGCTGCGGCCGACCAGACTGCCGGGAGAGAAGTCCGGTTCGCCGCCCAACTGCACGATACGTCCGGCGAGTTGGTCGGCGTGTCCCTGCTCCTCGTTCGAATGGGCCAGGAATTCCTCGGCGACCGCCTGCGAGTGAATCCCGCGCGCCATGAAATGGTGACGGCGGTAGCGCAGCACGCAGACGATTTCGGTCGCGAGGGAATCGTTGAGCAGCTTCAGCACGACCTTGCGATCCGCGCTGTAGCCCGCGGTCACCGCACCTTCCTCGGGGTGTTGACGGGCGCGATGGCGCAGTGTTTCGATTTCGGTCGGAGCAGATCGTTTGGTCATGGGTGCCTCGAAATGAATTGAAAGGATCCGGGCTGCCGCATCGGCCTGCACACGGATGCATCTCTCCGAACGATGCCCGGCCGCAGCGCGCGACCCGGCGTGCGTTGCGGACTTCAATTCAGAATGGAGCATCGCGCCGCAACTGTCTGTGCGCCAGGGCACCGACGGCGCCGCTGCCTGGAACGCGTCGACGGGCCACCGCAGGCGCGGGCAGGAGTCATAATGGCGCTTCCCGGTCGGAGCCAAGGGAACGCGAATGAAGTACAAGGACTATTACGCCGTCCTCGGCATTGCGCGCGACGCGAGCGCGGACGAGATCAAGACGTCCTATCGCCGACTCGCCCGCAAATATCACCCCGATGTCTCCAAGGAAAAGGACGCCGAGGAGAAATTCAAGGAGATGGCCGAGGCATACGAGACGCTCAAGGATCCGGAAAAACGCGCCGCATACGACCAGCTCGGAAGCCACACGCCGGGTCAGGATTTCCGCCCGCCGCCGGATTGGGGGCAGCATTTCGCGCAGGGCCGGGGCGGCTTCGACGACGTTGACCTGGCCGACCTGTTTGCGGGCCTGTCCGGACAACGTGGGCGCGCCGGCGGCCGCCGGGCCGACCACCCGCTGCCGGGCAGCGACTACGAGGCCGTCGTTCGCCTCACGTTCGACCAGGCCTTCCACGGCACGGAGGTTGACCTCGAGCTCTCGGCGCTGGAGTGGGATCCGGACGGTGGCATGCGCCGCGTGCCGCATCGTGTGAAGACGCGCATTCCGCGCGGCGTCAGCGACGGCGAAAAATTGCGGGTGCCGGGCAAGGGCGGCAAGGGCGTGAACGGCGGCCCCGACGGCGATCTTTATCTCGACATCGACGTCGAGGCGCATCCGCTCTATCGCATGTCCGGACGGGATCTCTACGTCGACCTTCCGCTCGCGCCGTGGGAATCGGTCCTCGGCACCAACGTCAATCTGCCCACGCCCGGCGGTACGGTCGCGCTGAAGGTCCCGGCCGGCACGCGGGCGGGACAGCACCTTCGGCTGTCGGGCCGTGGCATCGCCCGCGGCAGCGGCGCCGCGGGAAACCTGTACGCGATCGTGCGCATCGAAGTGCAGTCGGTGCTCGACGATCGCCAGCGCGCGCTGTACAAGGAGCTGTCCGAAATATCGAACTTCAATCCGCGCGCACAACTGGAACAGGAGGCGGCCAGATGATCGCTCCCGCGGACGACGCCGTACGCCTCGATTCGGTGACCGAGATCACGTGGACGCAGCTCGTGAGCGCGTCGGGCCTGCCCGAAGACGAGCTCCGCGAACTGGTTCGCTACGGCGCGCTGGTGCCGCGCGATCCGGACGCGCCGGCCTGGACGTTCGAGTCCCGCTGGCTCGTGGTCGCGCGAACCGCATCGAGGTTGCGCCACGACTTCGAGCTCGACCCGCACGGCCTCTGCGTCGTCCTTGGCTTCGTCGAGCGCATCGAGCGACTTGAAGCGGAAGTTCGGGCGTTGCGCGCGCTGCTCGGCTGACCGTCGCGCGGTCCTTTACCCGGCGGGTCCCGGGGCCGGACACGGCTATCAGGCTACTGCGGAAAGTCGCTGCCGGGGCTTCACGTCAGACAGCAGGCGGCCGATTTCCGTCCTCACCACGGCGTAGCACTCGCACGCGCGCGTCTCGAGCCCGGACCGCTCGAGCACGGCGATGTGGCCGCGCCGGTAGCTGATCAAGCCGGCATGCTGCAATCTGCCGGCCGCCTCGGTGATCCCTTCCCGGCGCACACCGAGCATGCGGGCGACCAGTTCCTGCGTCATGACCAACTGACCCGAGGGGACTCGATCGAGCGTCATCAGCAGCCAGCGGCACAGCTGCTGCTCCACCGAATGGTGCCGGTTGCACACAGCGGTCTGCGTCATCTGGGTGATCAGCGCCTGGGTGTAACGCAGCAACAGCTGCAGCACCGGTCCGGCGCGATCGAATTCGTGCTTCAGCAGACGCCGCTCCAGCCGGTAGGCGTGGCCCGCGGTCTGCACCACGGCCGAGCTAGGCGTGGTATCGCCGCCCATGAACAGCGAAATGCCGACGACGCCTTCATTGCCCACGCCTGCAATTTCGGCCGATGCGCCGGACTCGAGGACGTAGTGCAGCGACACGATGGCGGTAGTGGGGAAATAGGCGTGCTGCAGCTGTTCGCCGGGTTCGTACAGGACCGCACCGAGCGGCATCGGGACCAGTTCCAGATGCCCGGCCAGGCGGTCGAATTCCGCCGCGGGCAGGGCGGCGAGAAGATGGTTCTGGCTCGGGCTATGTGCGGATGACATCGCTGTTCGTCAAGCTGTCGCGTTCCATCAATTCGCGGCGAATTCCACGCCGATTCCCCGGTAACCGACGAAGCGGCAGGACTGGTCGAACATCGGCTCCCCGCTCACCCGGAACTGCTGCTGGGAGCCATCGGCATTGACGCGGTCGAAGACGAAATCCAGGAACGGCTGCCGCGCGGCAATGGTTGCCTGCAGCACCTGCCGCTGTTCCTCGTTCCAGCCGGCCACTTGAACGGCGTTTGCCTCTCCCACCAGGGCCGCGACCCGGATTCCGAGCATCTCCAGCACCGGACCGGACACCTTGGTGAAGCTTCCGTGCTCGTCCTGCTCCCAGTACCAGTCGGAGGCCAGCTCGGTCAGGCTGCGATAGCGGGCTTCGCTTTCGCGCAGCTCGGCGGTCCGCTCCAGCACCTTCTCTTCCAGGATCTTGCTGTAGTTCTCGAGTTTCCCATACAGCAGCCGCACTTCCAGCATGTTGCGGATGCGCGTCCTGACTTCGACCAGATCGAACGGCTTGCTGATGAAATCCCTCGCCCCGGCCTGCAGCGCGCGCAGCTTGTGGCCGGGCTGGGCGGTGATCACGAGGACGGGCAGGTATCCGTCCCGCTGGTTCGTCTTGAGGCCTTCCATGACCTGGAAGCCGTCCATGCCGGGCATCTGCAGGTCGAGCAGGATCAGGTCGTAGTGATTCTTCCGATGCAGCGCGCAGGCCTCGTGCGGATTCATCGTCGAGGCGACGCGGGCGTAGCCGGCGTCACGCAGCATTTGCTCGAGCAGACTGACATTGGCCTCCTGGTCGTCGACGATCAGGATGCTGGCGTTGAGGATGTCGGATTCGACGACTTTCATGCGGGTTCCTCGGTGGCGGCTTGGCCCGATGCCGTTTGCGAAAATGCCAGCGCCACGTCCAGCGCGTCCATGAACTGGGCGACCTTGATGGGCTTGGTGAGATAGTCGAAGAATCCGGCCTCGAGGCCCCTGGCGATGTCGCGCGGCACCGCATTGGCGGAAAGCGCGATGATGGGGATGTGTGCCGTCGACGGATCTGCGCGCAGGATCTTCAGCGCCTCGATCCCGCTGATGCCGGGCAGGTTGATGTCCATCAGGATCACGTCCGGCTGATAGGCGCGCGCGAACTCGATGCCGAGATTCCCGTCGGCCGCACCCAGCATGCGCATGTCGGGGCGACGAGCGATGAGTTGTTCGACGAGCTCCATATTGGCCGGGTTGTCTTCCACGTAGAGGAGGGTACGTCGCGTTGCGCCATCCGCCACCCGCGGCCCCGCCAGCGCCGCAAGCTCGTCTTCCCGAACGGCAAACCCCGCTGCGGTTGTCAGATTCAATTCGATCCAGAACACGCTGCCCACCCCGACGGTGCTTTCCGCGCCGATGGTGCCGCCCATCAGTTCGACCAGCCGTTTCGTCATGACCAGGCCGATCCCCGTGCCTTCCTCCGCGCCGGCCTGCTTGCCGAGCCGATTGAACGGCTGGAAGAGCTGCGCGAGCTGTTCGGGCGCAAGTCCGACACCGGTGTCGCGGACGCTGATCCGAATCGAATCCGGGGGCCTCGGCGTGCATTCGACGACAACGGTGCCACCCGGCCTGTTGTACTTGATGGCATTGAACAGTACGTTGATCAGAACTTGCTTGACTCGGGTCCGGTCTGCCGACACGAAGTAGGGGATTTCGAATCGCGGAAATGTCATGCCGATACCGCGCTTGTGTGCCTGCGGCTCGATCATCGCCCGGCATTCGAGCATCACCTCGATCAGCGAGACCGGCTCCGGCGACAGCGTCAATTTGCCCGACTCGATCAGCGCCAGGTCGAGGATTTCGTTGATTAGTTCAAGCAGGTACCAGCCCGCCTTGAGGATCTGGTCGATGTTCCGCTTCTGGGAGGGCGTCGGCGCCGGCGAGCCCGTTTCCATGAGCTGGGCGAAGCCGAGGATCGCATTGAGCGGCGTGCGCAATTCGTGGCTCATGCCGGAGAGGAAATCCGATTTCGCGAGATTGGCTTTCTCGGCGGCCGCCATGGCCTCGTTCAGCTCCGATTCAACGCGCTTGCGCACGGAATTGTCGGTGCCGATCAACAGGTAGCCGATGATGTCGCCGTAGTCGTCGCGCAGCGCGGTGATCGACACGATGGCCGGAAAGCGCCGGCCATCCTTGCAGATGTAGGTCAACTCATAGATGTCCTCGACTTCCCGCGAGGCCTTGAAAGCCAGCGCCTCGAAACCCGGCGCAATGGTGGTTGCGAGTTCGGCGCTCAGAGCCTCGGCGCGCGCCGTCACTTCCTCCGGATCGTGGATGTCGCTCGGGCTTATCCGGTTGACGACGTCGGCGGCGCTGTAGCCCAGCATGCGCTCGGCGCCGACGTTGAACAGCTGGATGATGCCCTTCTCGTCGGTGGCGATGATCGCGAAATTCCCGCTGGTGAGGATCGCGTTCTGCAAGGCCCCCGCCTTCAGCAGGGCGTTCCGGCGTCGCACCTCGGTGCTGCCGCCCGTCTTGCCGGCATCGTCGGCGCGGGTGGGGCTGAATCCTGCTTCGGGCATGGCCGATTTCCGTTGAGGGCGTGGACGAGCCGGGGGGACTGGGTTTTCCGGGCGCGCAACGGAACTTCGCGACCCCACGCAGTCGAAAAACGCCTGAAGTCCCCGGACGGACGTGAATGGTCGCGGTCCATCGGGCCGGCGTCTGTGCGCTGGGACACACATGCGGATCGACGACTTGCCGAATTGCCCGGCTCGCGGGCCATCTCGCCATGGCGGCCGGCGCGATGCCGGGGGCAAAGAGGACTTGCGCGGCGACGATGCTCCGCGCGTACCTGCGGTGGGTCAGGTCACGGGCTTGATTGACCGAGGACGTGGGAAGGGTCGCCGCGGGGAATGTCCGACAGCAGGCGATCGAATTCCTTCTTGACCACCGCATAGCACTCGCATACCGCCTTTTCCAATCCTGGCCGGTCGAGCACCTCGATCCGGCCGCGGCTGTAGCGGATGAGCCCGTCGCGCTGCAACTTGCCGGCCGCCTCGGTAACCCCTTCGCGGCGCACGCCGAGCATGTTCGCGATCAGTTCCTGCGTCATCGTCAACGAATCCGTGGACAGGCGGTCGAGGCTCAACAGCAGCCAGCGGCACAGTTGCTGCTCGACCGAATGGTGCCGGTTGCAGACCGCCGTCTGCGTCATCTGCGTGATCAGCGCCTGGGTGTAGCGCAGCAACAGGTGCAGCACCGGTCCGGCGCGGTTGAATTCCTGCTTCAACCGCTGTGCCTTCAGGCGATAGCCGTAACCCGCGCTCTGCACGATGGCCCGGCTGGGCGTGGTTTCGCCGCCCATGAACAGCGAAATGCCGAGGATTCCCTCGTTGCCGACCACGGCGATTTCGGCCGAGGCGCCGTCCGCGAGGACGTAGAGCAGCGACACGATGGACGTGATGGGAAAATAGACGTGCTGCAGGTGGCCGCCCGACTCGTAAAGGGCTTCGCCGAGCGGCATCGGCACCAGCTCCAGGTGCGGAGCCAGGCGGTCGAACTCGGCCGCGGGCAGCGCGGCGAGAAGATGATTCTGGGTCGGGCTCTGCAATGCTGGCATCGGCGTGTTCCACCGTTAGGGCACCGCACGGGATTGCCTGGCCTTTTCCGGCCAAGCTGCTCGCCCCCAATAATATCAAAAGGGGGGGGGGGAATCCAGTGTTCGTCGGCCGCGCGCCGGCGCACGTGCAGGACACGACGTCCTGCCCGAACGGCGGGGACGGCGCGATCGTTGCGGAACGGGCGTTGCGCGGCCGAACGGTTGCCGACCGCGGGTACGCCGACGAACAGGCGCTCCATGCATCCGGCCACACTCGGCGGATGTCGACGTGCGGTCGGCGCGGCAGGCGTCAGACGAGTCGGTCCTCGGGCGCCGGCCGCAGCACCGTGCGCGGGTCGAACGCGGTGGGGGCGCGTGCCGTCGGTGCCGCCGACGGCGCGGCGGCCGGATCGATCCGCTTCACGTCGCCGCTGATCTCGCCGCCCTCGGCGACGATCAGCTTTCCGTAGCGGATCGTTCCAGATACCCGCCCGGTGCCGTGGACGACGAGCCGCGTGCGCGCGGTCAGGTCGCCGGCGAACTCGCCGCGGATCTCGGCGACATCGATCATCGCGGTTCCCTTCAGCGTCCCCGGCTCGGCAATCTCGAGCGCCTTGCTGTGCACGGTCGCCTCGACGTGGCCCTCGATGACGAGCACGTCGCAGTCCGAGACTTCGACGCCTTTGAGCTTGATGTTGATGCCGACCGAAAGCTTGCTGCCGGCGGGCTGAACGACGGGGGCGGCCGGCGCTGCGGGTTCGGCCACCGCGGGCAGGGCAGCCGGAGGCGCAGCCGCCGGCGGGGCAACCATGTCACGCAGCGTCGGCGGCGCGCCGGGTCGCAATGCCGCCCCGACCGCAGGCTTCGTCCCGGGCAGATCGTAGAGCGCGGGCTTGAGTGCCGACTTCGCCGGATCCTTGGCGTCGTCCGGCCGGTCGCGGCGTCCGAGATTGATGAACATGGCGGGTCGTCCTCGATGGGTTATGACAATGTCATTGTGCGCCGCACGCCTGCGCCGCGCAAGCGAGATCGTGCCCGAGCGCGGAATCGCTGTCGCCGATCCGTTTCGCCACCGCACTCCGGGATCGCCGGCACGCACAGCCCGAGCACCTCCGGCAGGCGTTCCCGCTGCGACATCTCCGCGCAGGGGGCTTGCGCTGCGTCAACGTCTGTCCGGCGCGGTGCGTTAACATCGGCAGCCACGTGCCGGAGCGCGTGGCGTTGCCTATTCAGGTTCGACACGCGGGCAGGGCACTCACACACCAGGAGACAGGATGAAGACGATCGTGATGGCCGCCGTCGTGGCGGTCGGGTTAGTTGCCGCGGGGTCGGCGCTGGCGCAGGAAGACAAGGCGAAAGCGGCCGGCTGCCTCACCTGCCACAATGTGGACGCCACGAAGAAGCTGGGCCCGGGGTTCAAGGCAACGGCGGACAAGTACAAGGGCCAGAAGAACGCAGAGGCGAACCTCGTCACCAAGCTGTCGACCGCCAAGGGCCATCCGGAAGTGAAACCCAAGGGCGACGACCTCAAGGGACTGGTCAAGTGGGTCTTGTCGCTGTAACAGGTGGCGAATCGCTCCCAGAAAAAGCCGGCAGCCGCCGGCTTTTTTGTTGCACGCCGACGGTTCCGGAATCGCGCGGGAGCATCCGGCAGCAGGGGGAGCGCAGGGCGCAGCCCCTTGATTCGAGTGCGGTTTGACGCCGCGCAAACTATCGGACTCACCCGGTTCGAGCGTCGGGCTAGGATGTGACATCGGGACGCGCGGCGCGTTGCCACGCCCCGTCCGATCGCTACCACGATGACCATCGAAGCCCGCACTGCCGGTGTCGAGCCCCCGCCCATCGAAGGGGCGATGCGCGCCCCGGCGGCGGCATCGCCGCGCCCGGTCGCCAACCCCGCGCGGCTGGCCAGCCTGCGCCAGTTGATGGCGCTGCGCGGGATCGCGATCGGCGGCCAGTTGACGGCGATCGCGACGGCGACCGCTCTCGGCGTCGCACTCCCGCTGGGGTCCATGATCGTCGTGCTCGCGCTGCTTGCGGCGCTGAACCTGTGGACGTGGCGCCGGCTGGAATCGGGCGCCGCCGCGACCCACCCGGAAGTCGGTGCACACCTGATCTTCGACCTGGCCGCGTTCACGTTGCTGCTATCGCTTGCCGGTGGCCTGAGCAACCCGTTCGCCGTCCTGTTCCTCCTTCACGTGACGCTGGCGGCTCTGCTGCTGCCGCCGCGGCTTGCGATTGCAATCACGGTCGCCGTCGTCGCATGCGTCGCCGCCGTTTCAGGCACGCCGGACCTGCGGCTCGCGAGCGGCGAACCGGTGGGAGACGGTGCGCTCGCTGCGGGCAGCCTGGCGGCGTACGCGCTGGCGGCCGCGGTGCTCGCCTGGTTCGTCGTCCGAGTCGTCGCTGCCTGGCGCGAAGATGCGCTGATGCTGGCCGAAGCGGCGCAGCGCGCGCAGAACGACGCCGCGGTGATGCGGATCGGGGCGCTGGCGGCGGGCGCCGCGCACGAGCTGGCCACGCCGCTGACGACGATCGCGGTGATCGCCGGCGAGTTGAAGCGCGACGGGTCGACGCCCGACGTGCGGCGCGATGCCCGTCTCCTCGCCGAGCAGGTCGACGCCTGCCGGCAGACCCTCGCCTCGATGATGGCGTTGGCCGAACACGCGCGAGAGCCGGCCGCGGGCGCCGCGCCGCTCGACGCGTACCTCGACGGCGTGATCGCGACCTTCAGTACGACACGGCCCGACATCCCGGTCGACGTGCGCTGGTCCGGGCCGCGGCCGGCGCCGCAGATTGTCCCCGACGCGGCACTGAAACAGGCGTTGCTGATCCTGCTCAATAACGCCGGCGACGCTTCGCCGCATCATGTCGACATCGAAGCGCGGTGGGACGGCACGGCGGTCCGCGTTGCCGTCGGTGACCGCGGGCCGGGGTTCGCGCCACAGGACCTGCGGCGGCTGGGACGCATGTTTTTCACGACCAAGCCGCACGGGAAGGGCACGGGACTCGGCCTCGTATTGACGACCGCGACGGTCGAGCGCTTCGGCGGCGCCGTCGAATGGTCGAACCGGCCGGACGGAGGCGCGGTCGCCGCCGTCCGGCTGCCGATCGGATCATTACTCGCTGACAGGAAACCGAAATGGACGCCATGACCACCCGCCACCCCGACGATGCCGCCACCCTGCTCATCGTCGACGACGACGCCACGCTGTGCGACGTGCTCGCGCGGGCGCTCACCACGCGCGGCTTTGCGGTGACCGTTGCCCATTCGGCCGAGGATGCGCTCGCTGCCGTCCTGCGCGACCCGCCCGAATTCGCGGTCGTCGACCTGCGGCTGCCGGACCGGTCCGGCCTGAAGCTGGTGACCGCGCTGAAGGAAGCCGATGCGCACACGCGGATCGTCGTGCTCACCGGCCATGCCAGCATCCCGACCGCGGTCGAGGCGATCAAGCTCGGCGCGACGAACTACCTGACGAAGCCCGCCGATGCCGACACCGTCGTCGCCGCGCTGCGGCGCGACGAAGGCGATGACTCCCTGCCGATCGACGAAAAGGCGATGACGGTCGAGCGCGTCGAGTGGGAGCACATCCAGCACGTGCTGCACCAGCACGACGGCAACATCTCGGCCACGGCGCGCGCGCTGTCGATGCACCGGCGCACGCTGCAGCGGAAGCTGCAGAAGCGCCCGGTAACGGCCTGACTACCGCAGCAGTCCCGCTGCCGCCAGCTCGTCGCGCGCACGCTCGGCGAGCGCGCGATGGCCGGCGGCGTTCGGGTGCACCGGATCCTGCAGCAGCGAGCGATCCGAGAGCACCGCCGGCAGCGCCTTCCCGATCAGCGTGACGTTGCGTTTCTGCGCGAGGTCGCGATAGAACCCGGCCGCGGTCAGCCCGGCGACCACGCCGACGGCTGTCGGCTGTGGCGCCGCCATCAGCGCGACGCGCGCGCCTTTCGACCGCGCGGCCTCGATCATTGCATCGAGATCGGCCACGGTTTCCGCGGCGGGCACGCGCTGCAGCAGATCATTGCCGCCCAGTTCGATGATGACGAGCGCGGGCACTTCGTCGTCGAGCAGCGCCGGGAGTCGCGCGCGCCCGCCGGACGCGCGGTCGCCGTTGACGCCCACCGCCGTCACCCGCCAGCCGGTGCGTTCCGCCAGCAGCGCGGGCCACGCCGCAGCGGGGTCGACTCCGTACCCGTTGGTGATGCTGTCGCCGATCACGAGCACCGCGCTGCCCGGCGGCAGCGGCGCTTCGCGCTCGGTGCCGCAACCGGCGAGCGCGACGGCGAGCAGCAGCGCGGCGACGAGCGGCATGCCGATCTTCATCGCGGGTAATGGCGGGTAATGGGGTCAGGCTAAATTATCGGAATTGATAGCGCGGTGAATATACAGTTGTTATTTCCGGCCATTCAGTACAGCGTGGCGCAAGACTTCCGGCTAGGCTATTTGCCGGCAGGAGAATTGAAG
>JBDTVU010000039.1:0-26282 GCA_040007035.1 Betaproteobacteria bacterium
CCGTCTCCAGGTCGAACAGGATGAACACGATGGCGACCGCGTAGTACTTGATCGGGATCGCCTTGACGTTGCGCACGTCGACGGGGACGGCGCCGCACTCGAACGGCTCGAGCTTCGCCTCGGTCGCCGCCGGCCGCGGACCGAGGAAGCGGTTCATCAGCAGCGTCGTCGCGACGAAGCCCAGGATCGCGAGCAGGTACAGCAGGAAGATGACATACGGGTTCATCGCGGGCGCATGCGGGCTCGTCGGAGGGCGGTGCTAGCGCGGAAGCGCGCCGAGGGGGCGGAGCGGGGCGCGGGCCCGCGAAAGTGTCGGCGACGGCGGCTTCGGGGCGCCGGTTTCGGCGACCTCGGCCGGAACGCCGGCCGGCTGCGGATGGAGCCCATGCTTCGTCACCTGAAACGACACGTCGTGTGCCTTCGGCGGGCTTCACGTGGGCCGGGAATCCGGTCGCGAAGCCGATTGCCGACAAGCCTAAACTGCGCCGCCCGCGACCGGTTGACGCAGATCAAGCTTCGGCAGCGGACCGATCAAACTTCGGCCGGATATGCGCCGCCGCGACCGTCTAGGCCATGCAGCGGATGGCGTGTCATCGCGCGGCGCCGGACGATGGGCGGTGGCCATGCGCGCGTCGTCGTCCGGTCTTCGTTCCGCGTTGCCAGCGTTCGCGGCCGGCGCGACGATGGTGCAATGGTTGCCGGCGTTGCCGACGCAAGGTGCCGCGCCGATCGTCGCGGCCGCCGGCGTCGGCATTGTCGTGTTGGCGGCGGCGCTGCGATTCGTCGCGCGCCCCACTGTGAGATGCGTCGCGATCGCCGCACTGACGGCGGGCACGCTTGCGCTGGGCATCGGCTACGCGACCTGGCGCGCCGAGGTCCGGTTGGCCGATGCGCTGCCGCCGGCGTGGGAGGGCGTGGACATCACGGTCGTCGGCGTCGTCGACGAGTTGCCGCAGCCGTCGACGCGCGGCACCCGGTTCGCGTTCGCCGTCGAGCATGCCGAAACGCCCGGCGCGATTCTCCCGTCGCGCCTCTCGCTCGCCTGGTATGCACAATGGCAGAAGGGCGGGAGTGTCGATCCCGTGCCCGTCCTCGTCGCCGGCGAGCGCTGGCGACTGGTCGTCCGGCTGAAGCGTCCGCACGGGACGGTCAACCCGCACGGTTTCGACGTCGAGGCGTGGCTGCTGGAGAACGGCTTCGGTGCGACCGGATATGTCAGGCCCGATCCTCGCAACGCGCGGCTCGCGGCGTTCGCCGGCCGGCCGACCGACTACGTGCAGCGTGCACGCGAGAACGTCCGGGCGCGGATCCTCGCGGCGTTGCCCGAGGCGCCGTACGCGGGCGTCGTCGTCGCGCTGGCGATCGGCGAGCAGCGTGCCATTCCGGAATCGCAATGGCAGGTCTTCAACCGCACCGGCATCGCCCACCTGATCAGCATCTCGGGGCTGCACGTCACCGTGTTCGCGACGCTCGCCGGCGGACTGGCGTTCGCGCTGGCGCGGCGCAGCGTGCGGTTGACGACGCGAATCCCGGCGCGCCGCGTCGCCGCTGCCGTCGGGCTCTTCGCGGCGACCGGCTACGTGCTGCTTGCCGGCGCGCAGGTGCCCGCGCAGCGGACGCTGCTGATGATCGCGGTCGCCGCGCTAGGACTGTGGGTGGCGCGTCCGGGCACCGCCGCCGTGGTGTGGCTGTGGGCGCTCGCAGTCGTCGTCGCGTGGGACCCGTGGGCCGGCCTCACGCCCGGTTTCTGGCTGTCGTTCGGCGCCGTCGGGCTGTTGCTGTACGCGGGGACGGGCCGGCTCGCATCGCCGCCGCCGGCATCGCGCGCCGCGCGCATCGGCCACGCGCTGCGGACGGCGGCGCACGCGCAGGCGCTGATCACCGTCGGCCTCGTCCCGCTGACGCTGGCGCTGTTCGGGCAGGTCTCCGTCGTCGCGCCGGTTGCCAACGCGCTGGCGATTCCCGTGGTCACGTTCGGCGTCGTGCCGGTCGCGCTCGCCGGCATCGCACTTCCGATCGACGCGCCGTGGCAGCTCGCGCACGCCATCTTCGCCGCGCTGATGGTCGCGCTGGAGTGGCTTGCCGCGACGCCCGGCGCGGTGTGGCAGCAGCATGCGCCGCCAGCGTGGGCGGTGGTGGCCGCCACGGCCGGTGTCGTCTGGCTTGCCGTGCCGCGCGGCGTGCCCGGGCGCGCGCTCGGTCTCCTCTGGCTGGCACCGCTGGCGCTCGTGCCGCCCGATCGCCCCGCGCCGGGGACGTTTCGCCTCGTCGTCCTCGACGTCGGTCAGGGGCTTGCCGCCGTCGTCCGCACGCACACCCACACGCTGCTGTACGACACCGGCCCGCGTTTCACCGACGACGCCGACGCCGGCGGCCGGATCGTCGCGCCTTTCCTGCGCGCCACCGGCATCCCCCGTCTGGGCGGCATGGTCGTCTCGCACCAGGACACCGACCACAGCGGCGGCGCGCGCACGCTGCTGCAGACGGTGCCCGTCGACTGGTTGCTGTCGTCGCTGCCGGAGGACCACGCGATCGTCGAGCAGCGCGCGGCGACGGAAGGCGACGCGATCCGTTGCGAGGCCGGCCAGCGCTGGGCGTGGGACGGCGTCCGCTTCGCCGTGCTGCAGCCGTCGCCGGCGCATTACGCGAACGCGAAGCTGAAGCCGAACGACCTGTCGTGCGTCGTGCGCGTCGACTCCGCGCACGGCAGCGCGCTCCTGACCGGCGACCTCGAGGCCCGCGGCGAGCTGGAACTCGTGCGCGGCAACCCCGGCGCGCTGCGCGCCGACGTGCTCGTCGTCCCGCACCACGGCAGCCGGACGTCGTCCACGCCCGCGTTCATCGCCGCCGTCGCGCCGAAGATCGCCGTGTTCACGCCCGGTTACCGCAACCGGTTCGGCCACCCGCGGCCGGACGTCGTCGTGCGGTACGTGGAGGCAGGCATCGCGCGCTACCGCACCGACTACGACGGCGCGCTGACGTTCACGTTCGCGCCGGGCGCGCCGCTTGCGCCGCGTGCCGAGCGCGAGTTCGACCGTCGCTACTGGCGCGAGCCGCCAGTGCGCGACGCACTGCCTCTGGATTGACCTCGGCCGCCGTTCAGCCGACGAACCGTCCGAGCCTGACCGCAGTCTCGCCCGGCTTCGGGCGCCGGGTCGGCATGATCAGCACGCAGTCGTCGTACGGCGTCAAGACCTCGGCATCGCCGTCCGTCGCGAGCAGCGTCCCCGCGCGCGGAATCACCGCGAGACCGTAGACCGGCACCGCGAACGCGAACGCATCGCTGCGGATGGTGACGGCCGACGTGACCTCGACCACTTTCTGCGCCGGCGTCGGCGCGGGATCGAGATGGGTGTCGAGAAACTCGGGCGCGGCCATGCCGAAGTGGCGCAGGAAGCGCAGCGTCACCTGCCGCGCGACGTCGGGCGCGGCGGCTTCCCAGTGCTGGCCGCACTCGATGAGCAGCGCGTTGCGCGGGTCGACCGGGTCGTCGAAGAATGCGTAGTCGCGAAGCCGCTTGCCGGCGGAGTGGCCACCGTCGACGACGATGTACGGGGGCTGCCCGAGCGCCTGCGCGAGCTCGAGCCCCTTGCGCTGCCGGCCGGCCAGCGCCAGCGGTGGGCAGGGGTCGGTCATCGAGTGCAGGTCGAGCAGGTAGTCGGCCGCGTCGTACAGCGGGCGCAGCTTGCGCGCGCGCTTCAGGTCCGCCGTCTGCCGCGGTCCGTCGAGCACGTCGGCGGTCCACACCCGGTTGAAGTCCTCGTCGACGCAGCGCGACGCGTACGGGTCGGCGCGGTCGAACGCGTGGTAGGCGGCGACGTTGGCGAAGCACACCGTCAGCGTGCCGCGGAGGGGCCGGAAGCCGGTGCCGAGCAGCCAGTCGAGCGCGATCGCGCCGCAGACCTCGTTGCCGTGCGTCAGCGCCTGCAGCACCACGTGCGGGCCCGCACGCTCGGCGCCGAACGACCACGCGTACGGCACCCGGGCGTTGCCGGGCGCCCAGCGGTCGAGGTCGGGGAAGGCGACGTCGATCGACGGCGTCGCGTCCGCACCGGCGTTCATCGTCCGCGCATCCATCGCGGATCAGGACGCGCAGACGCGGTCGGCGAGCCGGCGCATGAACGCCTCGCAGCGCGCGAGCTGGTCGAGCGCGACCCACTCGTCCGGCTGATGCGCCTGCGCGATGTGGCCGGGGCCGCAGATCACCGCCGGGATCGTCGCGCCGTGGAACAGGCTCGCCTCGGTGCCGAACGACACCTTGCCGCAGTCGTGCGTCCCGTTGCACGCCCGGCCGAGGTCGACGATCGCGCTGTCGCCAGCGGTGTCGAAGCCCGGCATCGTCGACAGGTGGTCGAACTCGATCCCGGCCGCGGCCGACACCTTGCGCATGTCGGGCAGGAACCGCTCCGCGTAGTCCTTTACCTCGGCGTAGAGCTCGTCGGGATCGTCGAACGGCAGGTGGCGGATCTCGAAATCGAACCAGCACTCGCGCGGCACGATGTTGAGCGCAGTGCCGCCGTGGATGACGCCGGTGTGGACGGTGGTGAACGGCACGTCGTAATCGGCGTCGTGCGTGCCGTGGTCGCGGAACGAGCGGGCGACGTTGGTGAGGTAGGTGACGATCTCGCAGGCGATCTGCACCGCATTGACGCCCTTCGGGGTGAGCGACGAGTGCGCCTCGTGCCCGCGGACGCGGCAGCGCCAGCTCTTCTTGCCCTTGTGCGCGACGACGAGCTCCATGCCGGTCGGCTCGCCGACGATGCAGCCGAGCGGCTTCACGCCGCGGGCGACGACGTCGGCGATGAGCCGCCGGACGCCGATGCAGCCGACCTCCTCGTCGTACGACAGCGCGAAATGCACGGGGCGGGCGAGGCCGCGCCGGAGGAACTCGGGGACGAACGCGAGGCCGGTCGCCGAGAAGCTCTTCATGTCCGTCACGCCGCGGCCGTACACGCGATCGCCGACGCGGGTCGCCGCGAACGGCGGCGTCGTCCACGGCTGGCCGTCGACCGGGACGACGTCGGTGTGACCCGACAGCACGATGCCGCCCGCGGTCGCGTTGCCGTCCTGCGCGGGCAGTGTGGCGAACAGGTTCGCCTTGCGCCCGCTGTCGTCGAAGGTCAGCGTCGAGTCGATGCCGTAACCGGCGAGGTAGCCGCGGACCCACTCGATCAGCGCCAGGTTCGACTCGCGGCTCGTCGTGTCGAAAGCGACCAGCGTCCGGATGAGGTCCCACGCGACGAGGTCCGGCGCCACGACTTCGGCGTCGGGACGGACGATCTGCGGGGAGCCGGGAGCGTTCATGGCGATCGCGGATGACCCGCGACGGTTAAAAGGGCAGGATAGGGAGCGGCCCCTGCGCTGTCAAACGGGATTGCGCGTTTTCGGAATCCGTTTGACCGCAACTGCGCAAGGGGATTGCGCGCTGGTCGTCCAGCACGTACACCTGAACGACATCTGCGGCAACCTGTGCGATCACGCGCACCACCACCTGCACGACGCGAGGCGACGATGAACGAACTGCACCGAACGGGCGGCTGCCGTCGTCGCGTGACGGTCCTTGGGCTCTGGCTCTTTGCGGCGCTCGCGTGTGGCAGCGCGCACGCGCAATCGTCGCTGCCGTTGGAGACCCTCCGATTGCCGCCGGGCTTCACGATCGAGCTGGTCGCGCGGGTGCCGAACGCGCGCGCGATGGCGTGGGGCGCGGCGGGGACACTGTTCGTCGGCTCTGCGGGAGCGGGGCGCGTGCACGCGGTGACGCTGCCGCCGCCGGGTTCGGCCAGCGAAGCGAAGGTTGTCGTCATCGCGTCCGGGTTGCGCGATCCGGGCGGCGTGGCCTTCCGCGACGGCGCGCTATATGTGTCCGCGGTGAGCCGGATCCTGCGTTTCGACGACATCGAGCGGCGGCTGGCCGATTCGCCGGCGCCGGTCGTCGTCAGCGACCGCTTCCCGACCGAAGGCCACCACGGCCGGAGGTTCATCGGCTTCGGTCCCGACGGCAAGCTGTACGTCGGGGTCGGCGCGCCGTGCAACGTCTGCGCGCCCGATGCGCAGCGCTACGCGAACATCTCGCGGATGAATCCGGACGGCAGCGGGCTGGAGGTGTACGCGCGCGGCATCCGCAACTCGGTCGGTTTTGACTGGGACCCGCGGACGAAGGCGCTGTGGTTCACCAGCAACGGCCGCGATTTGCTCGGCGACGATGTGCCGCCGGACACGCTCAACCGTGCGCCGGGCGCGGGCCTCGACTTCGGCTTTCCGTACTGCCACGGCGGCGGAATCGCCGATCCGGAATTCGGCAAGGAGCGCCCGTGCAGCGCGTTCACGCCGCCGGCACAGAACCTCGGGCCGCACGTCGCGTCGCTGGGAATGCGTTTCTACACCGGCACCCAGTTTCCCGCCGCCTACCGCGGGCGGATCTTCATCGCCGAGCACGGCTCGTGGAACCGCAGCCGCAAGATCGGCTACCGCGTCACGATGGTGACGCTCGATGCCGACGGCAAGGCCATCGGCTACGCGCCGTTTGCCGAAGGCTGGCTGCAGGGCGAGGCGGCGTGGGGCCGGCCGGCCGACGTGCTGGTCGGGCCGGACGGGTCGCTGTTCGTGTCCGACGACACCGCCGGCGCGATCTACCGGATCCGGTATCGCGGGTAGCGTCGATCGGTGCCGCTCCGCGCGAACTGCGCGGGGATCGGAGGGTCAGTACGCAGGGTCAGTACGCCACTCCATAGCGCCCGTACGGAACCGCAACCACCGGGCGCCGCACCACCGGCGCCTGAACGTAGAGGCGACGCGGGACGTACACCGGCGCGGCGTAACGGATCGGCGCCGGAGCGACGACGGGATACCGGACGGGCGCCTGCGCGTAGTACGACGATGCGTAGTACGACGGTTCGTAGTACGACGGCCCGTAATACGACGGCCCGTAGTACGGAGCAGTCCAGGCGACCGGCGCCGGCACGACCGGGCGGGCCCACGGCCGGTACGCGCCGCCGTAGTAGCCGTGGCCACCGCCGTAATAGCCGTGGCCGCCGCCCCAATGGCCCGGCGCACCGACGGCGATGCCGATGCCGGGTGCACCGACGGAAACGCCGTAGCCCGGTCCGCCGATCGAGACGTTCCAAGCGACGTTGCCGGCGTTGGCGGCCGGGGCGAAGGCGAAGCTTGCGGCGAGCGCGCCGGTGACGGTGGCAATTGTGGCGTAGCGGAACATGGCGACCTCCTCATCGTGTCGGTGATGGCGTCGGCGCAGCGATCGGTCCGGGTCGTTGCGTGCGCCGTGGTTCTGAGAACGGCGCAGCGTGCAGGCCGGTTGACGCCGTTACACATCGCCCGGTGGCGACGCGAACTTTGTTACAACTTCGACGGTTGCGCTATGCTTCCGGCGTCCGTCCGACCACGTCACCCCCCGGGGGAATCCATGCCGCTACGCCGTGTCGCCGTCGCCGCGCTCGTCGCTCTCGGACTGTCGCTGGCGGCGCTGACCGCGACGGCGGCCAACCTGACGATCGGCCTCGGCACCGACGTCACGGCGCTCGACCCGCACTATCACAACGTCACGCCGAACAACAACGTCGCCGCCCACCTCTTCGGCTACCTCGTCCAGCGCAACGAGAAGTCGCAGCCGGTGCCCGGGCTCGCCACCGAATGGAGGGTCGTCGACCCGCTGACCTGGGAGTTCAAGCTGCGAAAAGGCGTCAAGTTCCACGACGGCAGCGACTTCACTGCCGCCGACGTCGTCGCGTCGATCGAGCGTGTCCCGACGGTGCCGAACAGCCCATCGCCGTTCACCGCGTACAGCAAGCAGATCAAGGAGATGATCGTCGTCGATCCGCTGACGATCCGGTTCCGGACGGCGACGCCGTATCCGCTGATGCCCTCCGACCTGACGCAGGTGGCGATTGTGTCGAAGTCCGCGGCCAAGGCCTCGACCGACGACTTCAACAGCGGCAAGGCAGCGATCGGCACCGGGCCGTACAAGCTCGTCCGCTATGCCAAGGGCGATCGGATCGAGCTGGTGCGCAACGACGCGTACTGGGGCGGCCCGACGCCGTGGGAGAAGGTGACGCTGCGCCTCTTGCCACAGGATGCCTCGCGCGTCGCGGCGCTCCTGTCCGGCGACGTCCAGGTGATCGAGAACGTGCCGACGACCGACGCCGCGCAGTTGAGGAAGGACAAGCGGCTGTCGATGTATCGCACCGTCGCCGACCGGCTGATCTACCTGCACATGGACAGCGACCGCGATGTCTCGCCGTTCGTCACCGACAAGTCCGGGAAGCCGCTGGCGAAGAATCCGCTGAAGGACCCGCGGGTACGGAAGGCGATCTCGAAGGCGATCAACCGGCCGGCGATCGTCAACAAGGTGATGGAGGGCGAGGCGATCGCGTCGGGGCAACTCGTCGCCGACTTCCTGTTCGGCGCGACAAAGAACCTCAGGGTCGAGCCGTTCGATCCCGAAGGTGCGAAGAAGCTGCTGGCCGAGGCGGGCTATCCCGACGGCTTCGGGCTCACCATCCACGCGCCGAACAACCGCTACGTCAACGACGCCCGGATCGCGCAGGCGGTCGCCCAGATGCTGACCCGCGTCGGCATCGACACCAAGGTCGTCGCGATGCCGTCGGCGGCCTACTTCACGCAGGCGACCGAGCTCAAGTTCAGCTTCATGCTGCTCGGCTGGAGCACCGGCACCGGCGAGGCGTCGTCGTCGCTGAAGGCGCTGCTGATGACGTACAACCGCGACAAGGGATTCGGCACCGCCAACCGTGGGCGCTACTCGAACGCGAAGGTCGACGCGCTGACGGAGGATGCGCTGTCGACCGTCGACGACGTCAAGCGCGAGGCGTACCTGCAGCGCGCGACCGAGCTCGCGATCAACGACACTGGCGTCGTCCCGCTGCACTTCCAGGTCAACCTGTGGGCGACGCGCGACGGCATCAGCTACGTGCCGCGCACCGACGAGAGCACGATGGCGTGGCTGATGAAGCCGGCGAAGGGCAAGTGACGCCGGTCCACCGCGACGAAGGAGTCCGCGCATGAACGCACCGCATCCGCTGTCGCCGGTCACCACGCCGGCGCAGCACTTCATCGCCAACCGCTGGCAGGAGAGCGCCACGGGCGTGACGCTGCCGATGATCGATCCCTCGGACGGGCAGCCGTTCGCCGCGATCGCCTACGGCACCGCGGAGGACGTCGACCGCGCCGTGCAGGCGGCCGCGCACGCACGCGACGGCGTCTGGGGCCGGCTCGCGCCGGCGGAGAAGGGCCGGCTGCTGGCGAAGCTGTCGCGCGCAATCGCCGAGCACGTCGACGAGTTGGCGCTGCTCGAAGCGCGCGACTGCGGCAAACCGATGCGGCAGGCGCGCGCCGACGTCGTCGCCTGCGCGCGCTACTTCGAGTACTACGGCGGCGCCTCCGACAAGTTCCACGGCGAGACGATTCCCTATCCCGCCGGCTACACGGTGCTGACGTGGCGCGAGCCGCACGGCGTCACTGGCCACATCATCCCGTGGAACTATCCGCTGCAGATCTTCGGCCGCTCGGTGGGCGGCGCGCTTGCCGCCGGCAACGCCTGTGTCGTCAAGCCGGCCGAGGACGCGTGTTTGTCGTTGCTGCGCGTCGCCGAGCTCGCGGCCGGCGTCGGCCTGCCGGAGGGCGCGCTCAACATCGTGACGGGGCTCGGCCGAGAGGCCGGCGCGGCGCTGGCCGCGCATCCGGGCATCGCGCACATCTCGTTCACCGGCTCGCCGCCGACCGGCGCGGGGGTGGCGGCCGAAGCGGCGAAGCGGCACTGTCCGGTCACGCTCGAGCTGGGCGGCAAGGGGCCGCAGATCGTGTTCGCCGACGCCGACCTCGACGCGGCGCTGCCGGTCGTCGTCAATGCGATCGTGCAGAACGCCGGCCAGACCTGCTCGGCGGGCAGCCGGCTCCTGGTCGAGCAGTCGCGGTACGAGGAAGTGCTGGCGAAGCTCGGCGCGCGGTTCGCGGCGCTCAAGGTCGGGCCGGCTCTGGCCGACCTCGACTGCGGGCCGCTGATCCGCGCGTCGCAACTGGAGCGCGTCCGCGGCTTTCTCGCCGACGCCGCGCGCGACGGCATCGCAACGGTCGGGCAGGGCGAAATCGTGCCGGACGCGCCGGCCACCGGCTACTACGTCGAGCCGCGGCTGTTGCGCGACGTGCCGGCGACGCACCGGCTCGCCTGCGACGAGGTGTTCGGCCCGGTGCTGTCGGCGATGCCGTTCGCCGACGAGGCCGATGCGGTGCGGCTCGCCAACGGCACCGACTTCGGACTGGTCGCCGGCGTGTGGACGAAGGACGGCGCGCGGCAGTTGAGGATGGCGCGGGCCGTCGCGAGCGGCCAGGTGTTCGTCAACAACTACGGCGCGGGCGGCGGCGTCGAGCTGCCGTTCGGCGGCGTCCGGTCGTCGGGGTACGGCCGCGAGAAGGGCTTCGAGGCGCTGTACGGCTTCACCGTGCTGAAGACCGTCGTGCTGCAGCACGGCTAGGGTAAATTCGGGGCTGGGCCGCGCACCGCGGCATCGCCAGGCGGGATTGACATGAGATTGGCAGGGAAGGTTGCGATCGTCACCGGCGCCGGTTCCGGTTTCGGGGAAGGCATCGCGAAACGCTTTGCGCAGGAGGGTGCGAAAGTCGTCGTCAACGACATCGACGTCGCCAACGGCGAGCGCGTCGCGCGCGAGATCGCAGCGGCGGGCGGGCAGGCGAAGTTCTGCGCCGGCGACGTGTCGAAGGATCTCGACGTCTCGCACCTGGTCGCGTTCGCGCTCGCCGGGTACGGCGACCTCGACATCGTCGTCAACAACGCCGGCACGACGCATCGCAACCAGCCGATGCTCGACGTCACCGAGGAGGAGTTCGACCGGATCTACCGCGTCAACGTCAAGAGCCTCTTCCTCACCGCCAGGCACGCGGTGCCGCATTTCCGCAAGCGGCGCAACGGGGTGTTCATCACGATCGCGTCGACGGCCGGCGTTCGTCCGCGGCCCGGACTCACCTGGTACAACGGCAGCAAGGGCGCGGCGATCGTCACCTCGCGGTCGATGGCGGCGGAGCTCGCCCCGGACAACATCCGCGTTAACGTCATCAACCCCGTTGCCGGCGAGACGGCGATGCTGGCCGACTTCATGGGCCAGGACACGCCGGAGATCCGGGCGAAGTTCGTCGCCTCGATCCCGCTCGGACGGTTGTCGCTGCCGTCCGACATCGCGACGGCAGCGGTGTTCTTCGCTTCCGACGAGGCGGCGTTCGTCACCGGCACCTGTCTCGAAGTCGACGGCGGGCGCTGCGTCTAGTGCCCGACTGTTCGGGCACGGCCCGCCCCTCGGCGCCGTTGCATTCGCAGTGCGTGCCGTCGTTGCCGCGTCGGCCGCGGGGCCGGGCGTGCTGAAGCCCGAGCAGCCGGCGATGACCGTGCTGCTCGGCGCGCTGATCGCCGGCGCGCCGCTGGCAATGGACGTCTACCTCGCGTCGATGCCGTCGATGACCCGCTCGCTCGGCGCCTCGGCGGCCGACGTCCAGTTGACGCTGTCGGTGTACATGTTCGGCTGGGGCATCGCCCAGCTCGTCGCCGGGCCGCTTGCCGACCGCTACGGGCGCCGTCCGCCGCTGATCGCGGCGCTGGCCGTCTTCGTCGTGGCATCCGCTGCCTGCGCGGCGTCGACGACCGTCGGCGCGCTGATCGCGGCACGGTTCGTCCAGGCGGTCTCGATGGCCACGATTGCGGTCGTTCCGCGCGCGGTCGTCCGCGACCTGTACGCGGGCGAGCGTGCCGCCTACGTGCTGTCGCTGATGGGGATGGTGCTGGGCATCGCGCCGATCGCCGCGCCGATCATCGGCAGCCATCTGCACGTGTGGTTCGGCTGGCAGGCGAACTTCGTGTTCGTCGCCGTGTACGGAGCGATCCTGCTGGCGTGCGTCGTGTGGGCAATGCCGGAGACGCTTCGGGCGCGCAACCCGCGCGCGACCGACGTCCGCGTGATGGTCGCGAATTATGCGCGGCTGCTGCGTTCGCGCCGTTACGTCGGCTACCTGCTGGTCGGCTCTTTCACGGCGGCCGGCCTGTTCGCGTTCCTCGCCGGCAGCGCGTTCGTGTTCGTCGACGTGATGGGTCAGACCGAGCAGGGATTCGGGTTCCTGTTCGGCAGCGTGATGCTGGGCGGCATCACCGGCGCGACGGTCGGCAGCCGGTTCGTCCGCCGCACCGGCATCGACCGGATGATCGCCGGCGCGCTGTGGCTGATGGTCGCCGCGGGCGTCACGGTGGGGGGGCTGGCGTGGGGCGGCGTCGCGCATCCGCTCGCCGTCGTCGCGCCGATGTTCCTGTTCATGGTCGCGCTGATGATGACGATGCCGCAGGCGATGGCGGGCGCGCTCACGCCGTTCCCGGATATCGCGGGCAGCGCAGCGGCATTGCTGCAGTTCTGCCAATTTGTCGTCGCGGCGGCGAGTGCGCTGGCGGTCGGTGCGACCTTCGACGGCACGGTGCGGCCGATGGCGACCGTGGTGATGCTCGGTGCGATTGCGGCGTTCGTCGCGCACCGATGGCTGCTCGACCGCGATCGCCCGCCACGCGTTGCGGGGTGACGGCTTCGCGGTGAGGCCGCTGCCCCGCGATCAGGCAGGCGCCGCGCGCAGGACGGGGACGAGCGATCGATCGTTCATGGCGCCTCCGGCTTTGAGCCTGTCAGGGTTGCGGCGACACGTGCAAATGGGGCTTGCCAAAAGATTACATCTATAATATTATGCATATCATGGCACGATATTCGGCAGAACACAAGAGACAGACGCGGGCGCGGATCCTGGCTGCGTCGGACGGCCTGCTGAAGGAACGGGGGGCCGACGGCGCGTCGGTGGATGCCGTGATGCGCCGCGCCGGGCTGACCGTCGGCGGTTTCTACGCGCACTTCGCGTCGAAGGACGAGCTGGAGCGGGAGACCCTGCTCTACGGTCTCGAGGCGAGCATGGACCGGCTGCTGGATCCGATCGAGGGGATCGCCGTCGACCGCGCGTGGCTGAAGGCGCTTATCCGACGTTATCTGGCGCAGGCCGACAACCCGGATCTGGGCGCCGCCTGCCCGCTGACGCTGCTGCTGCCGGAGGTCGCGCGCGGCGATGCGCCGTTCCAGTCGGCATTCGCCACGTGCACCGGCGCGATGCTCGATCGCGTCGAAGCGCGCTTTCCGGAGACGGCCGGGATGACACGACGCGAGGCTGCGATCGCCGTGTTCGCGAGCTGCGCCGGCGCCGTCGCCTTCGCGCGCACGGTGCCCGCGCCGCATGCGCGTGCCCGCATCCTGCGCGCCACCGAGACGATGCTGACGGAGACGTTCGGGCTCGACGATTCGCCGGGCGCCGGCGTCGCCTGACCCGCGTTCCCGCGCCCGGCGTCGGCCTCGGCGAGTGCCCGTCGCTGCCGCAGCGTCAGCGCGCGTAGACGAGGTCGCGCAGGCCGATCGAGACCATCGGCACGTACGTGACGATGATCACGCAAGCGAACACGACCAGCACGAACGGCACCAGCCGGGTGACGATCTGGTCGACCGATATCCGGGCGACGGTACAGGCGGCGAACAGGTTGACGCCGAACGGTGGCGTGATCATCCCCAGCGCGAGGTTGACCACCATGACGATCCCGAAATGTACGGGGTCGACGCCGAAGTGCTGCGCCACCGGCGCCAGGATCGGCGCCAGCACGATGATCGACGCCGATGTCTCGATGAACATGCCGATGACGAACAGCGCGACGTTGACGCCGAGCAGGAACAGCGCCGGCGTCTGCAGCCACTCCACGAGGAACGCGCCGATCTTTTCCGGCAGGCCGGCGCGGGTGACGAGATAGCTGAACAACCCCGCGTTGGCGATGATGAACATGATGACCGCCGACGACACGACGCTCTTCTTCAGCACTCGCGGCAGGTCGGAGATCTTCGTTTCGCGGTAGACGCCGACGCCGACGACGAGCGCGTAGAACACGGCGACCGCCGAGGCCTCGGTCGGCGTGAAGATGCCGCCGTAGATGCCGCCGAGGATGATCACCGGCATCAGCAGCGCCAGCGCCGCCTTGCGCGTCGCCGTCCACACCGGCAGCCGGCCCTCGCGGTCGAGCTTGCCGTAGCCTTTCATCCGCGCCCAGACGACCACGAACGCCATCAGCGCGCCGCCGATCAGGAGGCCGGGGCCGAAGCCCGAGATGAACAGCTCGCCGATCGACACCTCGGCTGACACGCCGTAGAGGATCATCGGGATCGACGGCGGGATGATGACGCCGAGTTCGGCCGAGGTCGCCTGCAGCGCCGCCGCGAAGCTCGTCGGGTAGCCGTGCCGGATCAGCGCCGGGATCAGGATCGTGCCGATGGCGAACGTCGTCGCCACGCTCGACCCCGACACCGCGGCGAAGATCATGCAGGTCAGCACGCAGGTCGCGGCAAGGCCACCCTGGACGCCGCCGACGATCGACTTGGCGAACTCGACCAGCCGCTGCGAGATGCCGCCGGACTCCATCAGGTTGCCAGCGAGAATGAAGAACGGGATCGCCGCCAGCGGAAACTTGTTGATGGCGCCGAACATCTCCTTGACGATCGTCAGCAGGTTGAGGTTCGCCTGCCACGCGCCGACGATGCTGGCGAGGCCGATCGACACCGCGACCGAGATGCTGAGCGCGAAGCACAGCACCATCGTCAGCAGCATCGTCGTCGGCATCGCAGGGCCCTATTGCGCGGTGTCGAGCTCGAGCCGCCGCGGATCGAGCAGGCAGCCGACGACGGCGAGCGCGCAGAACAGCCCGCCGACCGGAATGGCGAGATACGGCCAGGTCATCGAGAATGATTCGAGGCCGCTGATCGTCTGCACCCGCGCCCGCCACGCGTAGTCGAAGCCGTAGCGGATCATGAAGCCGATGAGGACGAGTGCCGCGACGGCGACCAGCAGGTCGAGCGCGCGCTTGCCCCACGCACCGGCGAGCCGGTGGGCGAGATCGACGCAGACCATCGCGCCCTGCCGGAACGCCGTCGGCGCGCCCATGAACACCATCCAGATCAGCGTGAACCGGATCAGCACTTCCGACCACTCGGCCGGCTGGTGGATGACGAAGCGGGCGAAGATCTGGAACAGGCCGAGGCACGACGCGACGACCAGCATCGCGCAGGCGATCCACAGCGCGAGCGCCGTCGCGCGGCGCTCGAAGGCGAGGAAGGCGTTGCGCACGGGAGTCGCGGAGTTCAGGGGGAGACTGCAGGTCCCGCGGCGGTGACCGCGGGACCGGGCGGGCGCCGGACGAATCCGGCGCCGGCGTCACTTGTAGTTGCGTATCGCGTCGATGTTCTGCTGGCCGAACTTCTTGCCGAACTCGGCGTAGGTCGGCGTGAGCGCCGCCTGGAACTTCGACTTGTCGAGGTTCTCGACGACGTTCATCCCCTTGCTGCGCAGGTCGGCGACCGCCTTCTTTTCGTCCTCGTCGACGCGCGCACGGTTGGCCTTGACGGCTTCCTTGGCAGCGTCGAGGAACGCCTGCTTGTCGGCGGGGGACAGCTTGTCCCACTGCGCCTTGTTCATCAGGATCAGCGCCGGCGAGTAGACGTGACCGGTCAGCGACAGGTATTTCTGCACCTGGTCGAGCTTGGCCGACGTGATGACGGACAGCGGGTTCTCCTGCCCGTCGACGGTCCCCTGCTGCAGCGCGGTGAACACCTCGGTGAACGCCATCGGCGTTGGGATGATGCCGAATGCCTTGTACGCCTGGATGTGCACCGGGTTCTCCATCGTCCGCATCTTCAGGCCCTTAAGGTCCTCGGGCACGTTGACCACGTGCTTGCTGTTGGTCATGTGGCGGAAGCCGTTCTCGCCCCACGCCAGCGCGACGATGCCCTTCGACGGGAATTTCTGCAGCAGGTCCTGGCCGATCGGGCCGTCGAGCACCGCGCGCGCCTGCGCGTAGTCGCGGAACAGGAACGGGATGTCGAGGATCGCCACTTCAGGCACGAAGTTCGGCACCGGGCCGGTCGACGTGAACGTCAGTTCCTGCGTGCCGAGCTGCACCGCCTCGACCGATTCGCGCTCGGCGCCGAGCGACCCCGAGTAGAACGGCTGGACCTTGTAGCGGCCGTTCGTCCGTTTCTCGACTTCGCGGGCGAAGGTGTCGATCGCAACGCCCTGGTGCGAGTTCTGGGCGAGCGAGATGTTGATTTTCATGTTCGTCTGCGCAGTCGCCGAAAGGGCGCAAAGTGCCAGTGCCGCGGCGGGCATGGCGAAGACGCAGAGCAGGCGGGACAGACGCATGGCTTGACTCCTCAGGAGGGGGACTTGGGCGGGCTGCCGTCGGCAGCGGGCCTGCAGCCGCGGATTCTACCAAGCCGGGATCGCCCCGGGTCGCCGCGCCTGCGCCGAACGTCCCTCTGCACTGCTGCGCCGGCGGGTGCCGCGATGTGGAATAATCGACGCTGATCCGGGCCCCGTCCCGGCCCTCCGCCGACGGCGATGCGCCGCGACCCCGCTACGACGATGCTCGACCCGGAAGTTCACGCCCAGCTCGCCGCGTTCCTGCCGCCGCCGTCGGCGCTGCTGACGGCGGCCGAGGATACGAAGCCGTACGAGTGCGACGGCCTCACGATGTTCCGCGAGCTGCCGGCGGCGGTCGCGCTGCCGGAGACCGAGGCGCAGGTCGCGGCGATCCTCGCTGCCTGTCACGCCGCGCACGTGCCGGTCGTCGCCCGCGGCGCGGGGACGAGCCTGTCCGGCGGCGCGGTTCCCGACCGCCGCGGCGTCGTGCTGTCGCTGGCGAAATTCCGCAAGATCCTCGCCGTCGATCCGCTGACACGCACCGCGATCGTCCAGCCCGGCGTGCGCAACCTCGCGATCTCGGAGGCCGCCGCCGCGTACGGCCTCTACTACGCGCCCGATCCTTCATCGCAGATCGCCTGCACGATCGGCGGCAACGTCGCCGAGAACGCCGGCGGCGTCCATTGCCTCAAGTACGGGCTGACGGTGCACAACGTCCGCCGCGTTCGTGGCGTGCTCGTCACCGGCGACATCGTCGAGTTCGGCGGCGACGCGCTGGACAACGCCGGTTACGACCTGCTCGCGCTGATCAACGGCTCCGAGGGGCTGCTCGCGGTCATCACCGAAGTCACGGTCAAGCTCCTGCCGAAGCCGCAGGTCGCGCAGGTCGCGCTGGCGGCGTTCGCCTCGGTCGAGCAGGCGGGCGCCGCGGTCGGCGCGATCATCGGCGCCGGCATCATCCCCGCCGGCCTCGAGATGATGGACCAGCCCGCGACGCGCGCGGTCGAGCAGTACGTCCACGCCAACTATCCGCTCGACGCGATGGCGGTGCTGCTGGTCGAGTCCGACGGCACGGCCGAGGAGGTCGCGGCCGAGATGGCGGACATCCGGCGCCTGCTGGCCGACGCCGGCGCGACGGAGATCCGGGTGTCGAAGGACGAGGCGCAGCGGTTGCTGCTGTGGTCGGGGCGCAAGGCGGCGTTCCCCGCCGTCGGCCGCATCACGCCCGACTATTACTGCATGGACGGGACGATTCCGCGGCGGGCGCTGCCGCTCGTGCTGAAGCGGATCGCGGAGTTGTCCACCGAATACGGCCTGCCCTGCGCCAACGTGTTCCACGCCGGCGACGGCAACCTGCATCCGCTGATCCTGTACGACGCAAACAAGCCGGGCGAGTCCGAGCGCACCGAAGCGTTCGGCGCGAAGATCCTCGAGCTCTGCATCGAGGTCGGCGGCACGGTGACCGGCGAGCACGGCGTCGGCATTGAGAAGCTGTCCGGCATGTGCGTGCAGTTCTCGCCGGCCGAGCTGACGCGCTTCCATGGCGTCAAGCGTGCGTTCGATGCGGAGGGAATTCTCAACCCGGGCAAGGCGGTGCCGACGCTCCATCGCTGCGCCGAGATGGGCAAGATGCACGTCCACCACGGCGAGCTTCGCCATCCCGAGCTGCCGCGGTTCTGACGGAGGCCGACCGATGAACGCCCCGAACGACCTGCATTCGCCGCGCCGCGCGCGTCCGCCAGCCGCCGCCGTCGCCAGCGTCGTCGCGCGGCTCACCGCTGATTTCGGCGACCGCGCGGCGACGTCGACGGCGATCCGCGACCAGCACGGCCACGGCGAAGGGATGGCTGACGCGGCGCTGCCGGATGTCGTAGTCTTCCCGCACACCAACGACGAGGTCGCCGCGATCGTCGCGCTGTGCAACGCCGCGCGAGTGCCGGTGATCGCGTTCGGCGTCGGCACGTCGCTGGAAGGCCACGTTGCCGCGATCTACGGCGGCGTCAGCCTCGACCTGTCGCGGATGGACCGGATCCTCGAAGTCAACGCCGGCGACCTCGACTGCCGCGTGCAGGCGGGCGTCACCCGCGAGCAGTTGAACGCCGACCTCAAAGGCACCGGCCTCTTCTTCCCGATCGATCCGGGCGCCAACGCGACGATCGGCGGCATGGCGGCGACCCGCGCTTCCGGCACCAACGCCGTCCGCTACGGAACGATGCGCGAGAACGTGCTGGGCCTGACCGTGGTGACCGCCGACGGCCGGGTCATCCGCACCGGCGGCCGCGCGCGCAAGTCGGCCTCGGGTTACGACCTGACGCGGCTGTACGTCGGCGCCGAAGGCACGCTCGGCATCATCACCGAGATCCAGCTCCGTCTCTATGGCGTCCCGGAGGCGATCTCAGCGGCGGTGTGCCAGTTCGAGGATCTCGAAGGTGCGGTCGCCACCGTCATCACTGCCATCCAGCACGGGATCCCCGTTGCGCGGATCGAGCTCCTCGACGACGTGCAGATGGACGCGTGCATCCGCTACTCGAAGCTCGACGGGTACGCCGTCAAGCCGACGCTGTTCTTCGAGTTCCACGGCAGCGACGCCGGCGTCGCCGAGCAGGCGGCGACGATGCGGGCGCTTGCCGACGAGCACGGCGGCAGCGCGTTCGAGTGGGCGACGAAGCCCGAGGACCGCACGCGGCTGTGGAAGGCGCGGCATGCGGCGTACTACGCGGCGATGGCGATGGTGCCGGGCAAGCAGGGCTTCGCCACCGACGCCTGCGTGCCGATCTCGCGGCTCGCCGACTGCATCATGGAGACGAAAGCCGACGTCCTGGCGACGGGTCTCGTCGCGCCGATCGTCGGCCACGTCGGCGACGGCAATTTCCACCTCGTCGTGCTGTTCGACCCGAACGACGCCGCTGAGCGTGCGAAGGCCGAAGCGCTCGCCAAGCGGGTGTCGCTCCGCGCGATCGCGATGGGCGGCACCTGCACCGGCGAGCACGGCATCGGCATCCACAAGCTCGACGCGCTCGTCGCCGAGCACGGCGAGGCGGTCGACCTGATGCGGACGGTCAAGCGTGCGCTCGATCCGAACGACATCATGAATCCCGGCAAGACGGTGCCGCTCTGAGGTCCGCCATGTACGTCCTCCACATCGGCAACAGGAACTACTCGTCGTGGTCGTTGCGAGGCTGGCTGGCGACGAAGCTCTCCGGCGCGCCGTTCGCGGAAGAGGTGGTGCAGCTTTCCGGCGTCTACAACCCGGAGTGGCGGCGTTTTTCGCCGACGGCACGCGTGCCGGCGCTCACCGATGGCGACGTCGTCGTCTGGGATTCACTCGCCATCTCGGAATATCTGGCCGAGCGCCACCCCGGCATGTGGCCGGCAGATCCGGTCGCCCGTGCGTGGGCGCGCTCGGTGGTGGCCGAGATGCATTCCGGCTTTTCGGCGCTGCGCGACGAGATGACGATGTGCATCCGCGAGCGCGTCGACGTGCGGCCGTGGTCGGCGGCGCTGCAGGCCGATATCGCGCGCGTCACCGAGATCTGGGCCGAGGGGCTGCGCCGATTCGGCGGGCCGTACCTCTGCGGCGCGTTCAGCCTCGCCGACGTGTTCTACGCGCCGGTCGCGTTCCGCTTCCGGACCTACGGCGTCCCTCTCGACGGCGCCGCCGGCGACTATCACCGCGCGCTGCTTTCGCACCTATTCGTCCGCGAGTGGGAAGCCGCGGCGCTCGCCGAAACGGCGATCATCGACGCCGACGAGCCGCGCGTCATCTACCGCGAGAAGCTCGCGGCCGGCCGGCGATGAGGGACGAGGTCCTCGCCGGCTGGCAGGCGCGGATCCGTGCCGCTCATGCCTCGCGGACGCCGCTGCGCATCCGCGGCGGCGGCACCAAGGATTTCTACGGCCACGCGCCCACCGGCGAGACGCTCGACACGACCGACTGCGAGGGCATCGTCGATTACGATCCGACCGAGCTCGTCATCACCGCGCGCGCCGGCACCCGTCTCACGGAGATCGAGGAAGCGATGCGCGGCGCGGGACAGATGCTCGCGTTCGAGCCGCCGCATTTCGGCGCCGCGGCCACGCTGGGGGGCGCGATCGCCACGGGGCTGTCCGGACCGCGCAGGCCCTACGCCGGCGCCGTGCGCGACCTGATGCTCGGCGTGCGCGTCATCGACGGCACGGGAGAGGACCTGACGTTCGGCGGGCGGGTGATGAAGAACGTCGCGGGCTTCGACGTCGCGCGGCTGATGACCGGTGCGCTGGGCACGCTCGGCGTGATCGCCGAGGCGTCGCTGAAGTGCCTGCCGCTGCCGAAGGCCGAGGCGACGCGCGTACTCGAATGCTCGGCCGACGAGGCGATCCGCACGGGCAACGAATGGGGCGGCAAGCCGCTGCCGCTGTCGGCGACCTGCTACCGCGCCGGCCGCCTCGCCGTGCGGCTCTCGGGCGCGGCGCCGGCCGTCGACGCGGCAATCGCGAAGATCGGCGGCGAAGCGTTGGCCGACGACGCGACGTTCTGGACCGGCGTCCGCGAGCACACGGATCCGTTTTTCGCCGCAGCGCCGGCGGGCGCGCCGCTGTGGCGGCTGGCGGTGAAATCGACGGCACCGTACACCGACCTCTCCGGCGAGCAGTTGATCGAATGGGGCGGTGGGCTGCGCTGGCTCGCGGCCGGCGAGCAGACCGATCCGGCGCGTGTGCGGGCGTGGGCAAAAGTCCACGGCGGCCACGCGACGCTGTTCCGCGCCGCCGACAAATCGGCCGGCGTGTTCCAGCCGCTGCCGCCGCCGCTCATGGAGATCCACCGCCGGCTGAAGGCCGAGTTCGATCCCGCCGGCATCCTCAATCCCGGCCGGCTCTACCCGGGACTCTGACCCGCGATGCAGACCGCGCTCGCCGATTTCATTCGCGACACGCCGGACGGACAGGAGGCCGAGGCGATCCTGCGCGCGTGCGTCCACTGCGGCTTCTGCACGGCGACCTGCCCGACGTACCAGTTGCTCGGCGACGAACTCGACGGGCCGCGCGGGCGCATCTACCTGATCAAGCAGGTGCTCGAAGGCGCCGTCGTCACCGCGAAGACGCAACTGCACCTCGACCGCTGCCTCACCTGCCGGTCGTGCGAGACAACGTGCCCTAGCGGCGTCCGCTACGGCCGTCTGCTCGACATCGGCCGCCACGTCGTCGACCAGCGCGTCGAACGCTCGCCGGCCGAGAAGGCGAAGCGCTGGGCGCTGCTGCGCGGGCTGCGGGCGAAGACGCTGTTCGGCGGCGCGCTGGCCGTGGGCAGGCTGCTGAAGCCGCTGTTGCCGGATGCGATGCGGGCGAAAGTGCCGACGGCGGCAAGCGCAGGCGTCTGGCCGCCGCCGAGGCAACCGCGCAAAATGCTGGCACTCGACAGTTGCGTGCAGGGCGCGCTGGCGCCGTCGATCGACGCGGCGATGGCGCGCGTGCTCGACCGGATCGGCATCTCGCTCGTCCGCGTCGCCGCCGGCGGCTGCTGCGGCGCGCTGCCCCATCATCTCGACGCACAGGACGAGGCGCTCACCGTCGTCCGCCGCAACATCGACGCCTGGTGGCCGCACGTCGAGCGCGGCGCCGAAGCGATCGTCGTCACCGCCAGCGGCTGCGGCGTGATGGTCAAGGATTACGGCCACCTGCTGCGGCAGGACCCCGCGTACGCCGCCAAGGCCGCGAAGATCGCCGACCTCGCGCGCGACACCGTCGAAGTCGTCGCCGCCGAGTGGACGAAGATCGCGCCGAAGATCGCGATGGACATGGGACCGCGCCGCGTCGCATTCCACTCGCCGTGCACGCTGCAGCACGGGATGAAGCTCGCGGGCCGGGTCGAGGAGATCCTGCTGGCACTCGGGCTCGAGCTGGCGCCGGTCGCCGACGGGCACCTGTGTTGCGGATCCGCCGGTACGTACTCGGTGCTGCAGCCGGAGCTGTCGCAGCGGCTCAAGGCGGCGAAGCTCGCGGCGCTCGAAGCGGCGCGCCCGGACGTCATCGCCAGCGCCAACATCGGTTGCCTCACCCATCTCGCCGACGGCACGAAACGGCCGCTGCGGCACTGGATTGAGCTCCTCGACGAGCGGATGATGGGCAGCCGCTCGATGGGTGTGCGGTGAGCGGCGCCGCTGCGGCACCGTCGCGGCGGGCGACGTATCCGCGTTTCCTGGCCATTCCGACGCGCTGGATGGACAACGACACCTACGGCCACGTCAACAACGTCACCTACTATTCGTACTTCGACACCGTCGTCAACGAGCACCTGATCCGCGCCGGCGGCCTCGACATCGCGGCCGGATCGGCGATCGGCCTCGTCGCCGAGACGACCTGCCGCTTCCACAAGTCGCTGACGTTCCCGGAAACGGTGGAGGCGGGCCTGCGCGTGGCGAAACTCGGGACGTCGTCGGTGACCTACGAGATCGCGCTGTTCCGGCAGGACGACGACGAGCCCGCGGCCACGGGCCGCTTCGTCCACGTCTGGATCGACCGGGTCACGCAGCGGCCGGTCCCGGTGCCGCCGGCGATCCGCGCCGCGCTGGCGCCGCTGGTCGTGCCGCCGGCGGAGCGCGCCGGATGACGACGGTCGCGCCGGCATCCACCGGTGCACGCATTAACCAATACTGGAGAACCGCGATGAACGCACGCACGTCCTTGCGCCCGACCGCCCGCCTCGCGGCGTTCGTCGCCGCCAGCCTCGCCGCCGGCGCCGTACTGGCGCAGGCCGCGGCGCCGATTCCGCTGCGCGATTTCTTCCGCAACCCCGACCGTGCGTACTTCCGGATCTCGGCGGACGGCAAGACGCTGTCGTTCATGCAGCCGTGGGAGCGGCGGATGAACATCTACGTGCAACCGGTGGGCTCGACCGTCGAGCCGCTGCGGATCACGTCGGAGAAGGATCGCGACATCCCGAATTACTTCTGGAAGGGCGCCGACCGCGTCGTCTACACCAAGGACGTCGGCGGCGACGAGAACAACCACGTCGTCGTTGCATCGAAGGATGGCAAGCGCCTGACGGACCTCACTCCCTTCCCCGGCGTCAGGGCGGAGATCATCGACGACCTGCGCGAGTTTCCGGACGCGATGATCGTCGGCCTCAACCGGCGCAACAAGGAGGTCTTCGACGCCTACCGGCTCGACCTCGCGAGCGGCGAGCTCACGCTGCTCGCGGAGAACCCCGGCAACATCACGTCGTGGCTCACCGACCACACCGGCGCGATCCGTGGCGGGACCGCCACCGACGGCGTCGACCAGACGTACCTGTATCGCAACGGCAGCAGCGGCCCGTTCACACCGGTACTGAAGACGACGTTCCGCGACGCCTTCGAGCCGCAACTGTTCTCGGCCGACAACCGGAAACTCTACGTGCTGTCGAACCTCGGCCGCGACAAGAAGGCGCTGGTCCGCGTCGACCCGGCGACGGCGAAGGAGGAGGCGGTGCTGTTCGAGCATCCGGACGTCGACGGTGGCGGTGTCGGCTACTCGTACAAGCGGAAGGTGCTGACCGACGTCACGTTCGTGACTTCGAAGCTCGAGCGCAGGTATCTCGACCCGGAGACCGAGAAGCTCTTCACGGGGCTGGAGGCGAAGCTTCCCGGCTATCAGATCATGCTGCAGGCGATCACCGACGACGAGGACGGGATGATCGTCGCTGCGTCGAGCGATCGCACGGCGGGCACGCGCTACCTGTACGAGCGCGGTGCCGATCGGCTGACGAAGCTCGGCGAGGTCGCGCCGTGGCTGCCCGAGGCGCGGATGGCCAGGATGCAGCCGATCACCTATCCGGCACGCGACGGGCTGCGGATCAACGGCTACCTGACGCTGCCGCCGGGCAAGGATGCGAAGAAGCTGCCGGTCGTCGTCCATCCGCACGGCGGGCCGTGGGCGCGCGACGTCTGGGGCTACAACCCCGAGGTGCAGTTCCTTGCAAGTCGCGGTTACGCCGTGCTGCAGATGAACTTCCGCGGCTCGACCGGTTACGGTCGCAAGTTCTGGGAGGCGTCGTTCAAGGAATGGGGCCGCAGGATGCAGGATGACGTCACCGACGGCGTGCGCCACCTGATCGAGCAGGGGATCGCCGATCCGAAGCGCGTCTGCATCTACGGCGCGAGCTACGGCGGCTACGCGACGCTCGCGGGCCTCGCCTTCACGCCGGATCTTTACGCCTGCGGCGTCGACTACGTCGGCGTCGCCAACCTGTTCACGTTCATGAAGACGATCCCGCCGTACTGGAAGCCGCAGCTCGAGATGATGTACGCGATGGTGGGCGATCCGGAGAAGGACAAGGCGCTGATGACCGCGGCATCGCCTGCGCTCAATGTGGACAGGATCAAGGCGCCGCTGCTGATCGCGCAGGGCGCGCGCGATCCGCGCGTCAACAAGGACGAGTCCGACCAGATGGTGAAGGCGCTGAAGGCCCGCGGCATCGACGTTCCCTACCTCGTGAAGGACAACGAGGGTCACGGCTTTCGCAACGAGGAGAACCAGTTCGAGTTCTACGAAGCGATGGAGAAGTTCCTCGCGAAGTACCTGAACTAGGACGCGGAGATCCGATGGCCGGAACCGCGCGACGAGTGGCACTGGTTCCCGCGGCCGGGGGAGGGACGCGTTTCGGCAGCGGCGTGCCGAAGCAGTACGCCGATCTCGCCGGCCGCCCGCTGCTCGCGCGCACGCTTGACCGCCTCGCCGCGTCGCTGGCGCTCGACGCCATCGTCGTGGCCATCGCGCCCGACGACACGCTGTACGACCGTCTCGTCGGCCCGCGACCCGGCGTCGACGTGCTGCGCTGCGGTGGCGGGACCCGCGCGGAAACGGTTGCCAACGCGCTGGCGGCGCTGGCGGGTCGCTGCGCTGCCGACGACTGGATTGTGGTCCACGACGCCGCGCGGCCGTGCGTACCGGCCGACGCACTGCGGCGGCTCGTCGCCGAGCTCGGCGACGACGCGGTCGGCGGTCTCCTCGCGCTGCCCGTTGCCGACACGCTCAAGCGCGAGGACACGGCGACGCCCGCGCGTGTTCTGCGCACCGAGCCGCGCGTCGGGCTGTGGCAGGCGCAGACGCCGCAGATGTTCCGCTACGGCGTGCTGCGCGCGGCATTTGCCTCGACGGCAGCCGTCACGACGACCGACGAGGCGCAGGCGGTCGAGGCGCTGGCCGCGACCGGCGCCTGTGGACGGCCGTGGCTCGTCACCGGCAGCCCGCTCAACCTCAAGGTTACGTGGCCGGCCGACCTCGCGCTGGCCGCCGCAATTCTGCGCTTCCAGGAGCACTCGACATGACGATGCGCATCGGCAACGGCTTCGACGTCCATGCGCTGGTCGAAGGACGCCCGCTGATCCTCGGCGGCGTGCGGATTGCGCACCCGCGCGGCCTCGACGGCCATTCTGACGCCGACGTGCTGCTGCATGCGATCGCCGACGCGATCCTCGGCGCGCTTGCGCTGGGCGATCTCGGCGTCCACTTTCCCGATACCGATCCGCGCTGGAAAGGGGCGGACAGCCGCGCGCTGCTGCGGCATGTCGCCGGACTGGCGGCGGCGCAGGGATGGACGATTGGCAACGTCGACGCCACGGTGATCGCGCAGGCGCCGAAGCTCGCGCCGCACGTCGCCGCGATGCGCGCAAACGTCGCCGCCGACCTTGGCTGCGGCGACGACACCATCAGCGTCAAGGCGACGACGACAGAGCGGCTGGGGTTCGCCGGCAGAGGCGAGGGGATCGCGGCGCTGGCGACGGTGCTGCTGACGCAACGCGAGCCGGCGGGCGGACGCTAGCGAACCGAGTCGGAAATGCGCTCGAACGGTCGCGGTGGAGTCCGCCGCGACGCTGCGCCACTCGCCCTCGCCGTACTCCCAGGTGCGGCGTCGGGAGTGTGCCTTGTCTGGCGACCGATGCTCATGAGCTTCATCGTTTTCCGAATTACCGAATCCTGGACTGATCGACCGGAATGACCGAATGGCGATTCGCGCCGGGTGACGGCTGGTGGCC
>JBDTVU010000040.1:0-26257 GCA_040007035.1 Betaproteobacteria bacterium
GATGGAGATCTACGCCGGCGAGAAGTCGACCAAGGTCTACGGCCCCGACGTCTGGATGCCCGCGGAGACGCTCGCGATCCTCAAGGACTACGTGGTCTCGATCAAGGGCCCGCTGACCACGCCGGTCGGCGGCGGCATCCGCTCGCTCAACGTCGCGCTGCGGCAGGAACTCGACCTCTATGTCTGCCTGCGGCCGGTGCGCTGGTTCAAGGGGGTGCCGAGCCCGGTCAAGGAACCCGAGAAGACCGACATGGTGATCTTCCGCGAGAACTCCGAGGACATCTACGCCGGCATCGAGTGGGCGGCCGAGTCCGACGCCGCGAAGAAGGTCATCGACTTCCTGATCCGGGAAATGGGCGTCAAGAAGATACGCTTCCCGGCGACGTCCGGCATCGGCATCAAGCCGGTGTCGCGCGAGGGCACCGAGCGGCTGGTGAAGAAGGCGATCCAGTACGCGATCGACAACGACAAGCCGTCGATGACGCTGGTGCACAAGGGCAACATCATGAAGTACACCGAGGGCGCGTTCCGCGACTGGGGCTATGCGACGGCGCAGAAGGACTTCGGCGCGCAGCTCCTCGACGGCGGCCCGTGGATGACCGTCAAGAACCCGAAGACCGGCCGCGACATCGTGATCAAGGACGTCATCGCCGACGCCTTCCTGCAGCAGATCCTGCTGCGCCCCGCCGAGTACAGCGTGATCGCGACGCTGAACCTGAACGGCGACTACATCTCCGACGCGCTCGCGGCGCAGGTCGGCGGCATCGGCATCGCGCCGGGCGCCAACCTTTCCGACACGGTGGCGATGTTCGAGGCGACGCACGGCACGGCGCCGAAGTACGCCGGCAAGGACTACGTCAACCCGGGCTCGGAGATCCTCTCGGCCGAGATGATGCTGGTGCATATGGGCTGGAAGGAAGCCGCGGCGCTGATCGTCAGCGCGATCGAGAAGTCGATCGGCGACAAGGTCGTCACCTACGACTTCGCGCGGCTGATGCAGGGCGCCACGCAGGTGTCGTGCTCGGGCTTCGGCAAGGCGCTGATCGAGAGGATGTAGCGACGCGAGACTGGGAGCCGGGACCCCGCGCGCGGTCAGCGCGTGGGGATGCGACCGGGTCGAGTCGGCGCTGTGGCCGACAACTTGGCGCAGCGAGCTGCACGAGCGGAGCGGAGGCCACCGACAGCCGTCCGCGGGCGACGTGTCCGACCCGGGCACCCACCGCGAACCGACCCGAAAAAAAGCCCGCCGGTCCGGCGGGCTTTCGTCGCCGTCCGCACCGAAGTGGCGCGGCGGCACAAGGCGAGTCGCGGTCAGGCGGCCTGGATGTTGCTTGCCTGCTTCCCTTTGGGACCCTGGGTCACGTCGAAGCTGACCTTCTGGCCTTCCTTCAGCGACTTGAAGCCCTCCATGTTGATCGCCGAGAAGTGGGCGAACAGGTCCTCGCTGCCGTCGTCCGGCGTGACGAACCCGTAACCCTTCGCGTCGTTGAACCACTTGACGGTTCCGGTTGCCATAGCGCTGCGTCCTTCAAGAATGAACAGGTGGGGGGTGTTTGGACAGCAAGTACTACCTGCGGCAGGCGCGGCGTCGGCGCGCGGACGGACCGGAACAGCAGACACTTAGGAGCCAAACAGCGCATTTTTAATATCGGACTCCGGCACTCGTCAAGCCGGCGGGCCGCATTTCCGGTCCCCCTTGAAAAATCTGTTGCAATCATCAAACATAGGGACATTCCGCCCCTTTGACATTCCCGTGGACAATGGCCAACCAGCAGCAGGACGGCAGCCTCCTGGAGGCCGTGAAGACCAGGCTCAAGCCGCCGCCGCTGTTCAAGGTGCTATTGCTCAACGACGATTACACGCCGATGGACTTCGTCGTCGTCGTGTTGCAGACTGTGTTCGCGATGAGCCGGGAGAAAGCCACGCAGGTCATGCTTCAGGTGCATCGCGAAGGCATGGGGGTGTGCGGAACGTACACGCGGGAGATCGCCGCGGCGAAGGTCGACCAGGTGCTCGACCTCGCCCGGCGGCACCAGCACCCCTTGAAGTGCACGATGGAGGAGACTTGAGCGTTAAGGGCACAGCAGCTCGCCTTCGCCGCACCCCGCGGCGCGGCGGAAGCGGCCGGGAGAGGCGGGAACGATGATCGCGCAGGAACTGGAAGTTTCCCTCCACATGGCTTTTGTCGAGGCGCGGCAGAAGCAGCATGAGTTCATCACCGTCGAGCACCTGCTGCTCGCGATGCTGGACAACCCGTCCGCGGCCGAGGTGCTGAAAGCCTGCGGAGTCGACCTCGACGAGCTGCGCGGCGTGCTCTCCGACTTCATCGGCGAGCACACGCCGCGGCTGTCGCCGCACTCGGATGCCGACACCCAGCCAACGCAGGGTTTCCAGCGCGTGATCCAGCGCGCCATCCTGCACGTCCAGTCGTCGGGCAAGAAGGAGGTCACCGGCGCCAACGTGCTGGTGGCGATCTTCGGCGAAAAGGAATCGCACGCCGTCTATTTCCTGAACCAGCGGGGCGTCACCCGGCTGGACGTCGTCAACTACATCGCGCACGGGATCACCAAGAATCCGCAGCAGAAGCCTGAGAAGGGCGAGCCGAAGGAAGACGGCGAGAGCGCCGGCGAGGGCCAGGGCGCGCTCGACGCCTACACGATCAACCTCAACCAGATGGCGAAGCAGGGGAAGACCGACCCGCTGATCGGCCGCGCGCACGAGCTGGAGCGGGTGATCCAGGTGCTGTGCCGGCGGCGCAAGAACAACCCGCTGCTGGTCGGCGAGGCCGGCGTCGGCAAGACGGCGATCGCCGAAGGGCTCGCCCGGCGCATCAACGACGGCGACATCCCGGAGCTGCTGTACGACTACCAGGTCTATTCGCTCGACATGGGTGCGCTGCTCGCCGGCACCAAGTATCGCGGCGACTTCGAGCAGCGGCTTAAGGCCGTGCTGAAGCAGCTCGCCGACAATCCGAAGTCGATCCTGTTCATCGACGAGATCCACACCATCATCGGCGCCGGCGCAGCCTCCGGCGGGACGCTCGACGCGTCGAACCTGTTGAAGCCCGCGCTGTCGACTGGTGCGATGAAGTGCATCGGCGCGACGACCTACAACGAGTACCGGCAGATCTTCGAAAAGGACCATGCGCTATCGCGGCGGTTCCAGAAGGTCGACGTGCCCGAGCCTTCGATCGCGGAAACCATCGAGATCCTCAAGGGCCTGAAGTCGCGGTTCGAGCAGCACCACGGCGTCAAGTACGCGCCGGCGGCGCTGACGACGGCGGCCGAGCTGTCGGCGCGCTTCATCAACGACCGCCACCTGCCGGACAAGGCGATCGACGTCATCGACGAAGCCGGCGCGGCGCAGAAGATCCTGCCCAAGTCGAAGCAGAAGAAGGTCATCAACAAGACGGAAATCGAGGAGATCGTCGCCAAGATCGCGCGGATCCCGGCGAAGAACGTCACCTCCGACGACCGCAACGCGCTGAAGACGCTCGACCGCGACTTGAAGAACGTCGTGTTCGGGCAGGACCGCGCGATCGACGCGCTGGTGGCGGCGATCCGGATGGCGCGCTCCGGGCTGGGCAATCCGGTCAAGCCGATCGGCAACTTCCTGTTCAGCGGCCCGACCGGCGTGGGCAAGACCGAGGTGGCGCGGCAGCTCGCGTACTGCCTCGGCGTCGAGCTGCTCCGCTTCGACATGTCCGAATACATGGAGCGGCACGCCGTGAGCCGGCTGATCGGCGCACCGCCCGGCTACATCGGTTTCGACCAGGGCGGCCAGCTCACCGAGGCGGTGACCAAGCACCCGTACAGCGTGCTGCTGCTGGACGAGATCGAGAAGGCGCACCCGGACATCTTCAACATCCTGCTGCAGGTGATGGACCACGGCACGCTGACCGACAACAACGGGCGCAAGGCCGACTTCCGCAACGTCACGATCGTGATGACGACCAACGCCGGGGCGGGCGAGCTTGCGAAGGGCACGATGGGGTTCACCGAAGCCCGGCAGACCGGCGACGAGATGGCCGAGATCAAGCGGATGTTCACGCCCGAGTTCCGCAACCGGCTCGACGCGACGATCTCGTTCTCGTCGCTCGGCCACGACGTGATCCTCAAGGTGGTCGACAAGTTCCTGCTCGAGCTCGAGAACCAGTTGCACGAAAGGAAGGTCGAAGCCACGTTCACGCCGGCGCTGAAGGAGTTCCTGGCGCAGAAGGGGTTCGACCCGCAGATGGGCGCCCGCCCGATGGCGCGACTCATCCAGGACACGATCCGGAAGGCGCTCGCCGACGAACTGCTGTTCGGCCGGCTGACCGGCGGTGGGCACGTCGCCATCGACATCGGCGACGACGGCAAGGTTCTGCTCGAATTCGAGGAAACGAAGGAACCGGAGCCGGTTGCCTGAGGTCAGAGTAGCCGGTGATGATGTTGTGCGCGGCGCGAAATGCGCCGCGCTTTTTTTTCAGCCGGCCCCCGGGGGGCGCAAAAAACGGCGGCCGGGTCGCCCCGGCCGCCTTGACTGCAATCCGGCCGGTCGCGCGCTACGCGAGCGAGTCCGCCCAGATGTTCTTCGCCCAGCCGAACGCGTAGCGGCCCTCGACCTCGCTCATCGCCGGCGAGATCCCGCCCGATCCCGGCACGGTCACCATCGTCTTCTTCTCGTTGTCGTACTGGTGGACCGAGCAGACGTGGACGACGTCCTTGTCGGTGACGAAGCTGTAGCAGGTGTTGGTCAGCATCGGCGCCGGATTGGGCGTCTGGCCGGCAAGGAGCGCAACGACCGCCGCCGCGCAGACCTTCGCCTGCTGGTTCGCCATGTGCCCGGACTTCGGCATCCCGGGCGCGATCTGGATCGCGTCGCCCAGCACGTGGACGTTCTTCACCTTGATCGACTCGAAGGTCAGGAAGTTGACCTCGCACCAGCGGTTGTTCGCCGTGATCACACCCGCGGTGCGCGCGATGGCGCCGGCACGCTGCGGCGGCACGACGTTCAGCACCGTCGCCTTGACGTCGTCCTGCGTCTCGAACTTCGCCGTCTGCGTGCGGACGTCGACGTCGGTCAGCACGTGATTCGGACGGTACTCGACCAGGCCCTTGTATTCCTCGGCCCAGGCCTTCTTGAACAGGCCGGCCTTGGAGGTGACATCGCCGTTGCCGTCGAGGATCAGCACCTTCGATTTCGGCTTCGACCGCTTGAAGTACCACGCGACCTGGCAGGCGCGCTCGTAGGGTCCCGGCGGGCAGCGGTAGGGCGCGACGGGGATCGACAGTGCGTAGACGCCGCCGTCGGGCATCGCCTCGAGCTGCTTCCGCAGGCCGACCGTCTGCGGCCCGGCCTTCCACGCGTGCAGGATCGTCGCCTGCGCGTCGGCGTTGTTGAGGCCCGGGACCTGGTCCCAGATGAAATCGATGCCGGGCGACAGGATCAGCCGGTCGTAGGGGAGCGACCGACCGCTGGCGAGCGTGACCGTCCGTTTCTCGGGATCGACGCCGACGGCGGTGTCGTGGACCATCTTCACGCCGTGGCGGCGGACGAGGTTGTCGTAGCTCACCGTGATGTCGGCGATCTGCTTGCTGCCGCCCAGCACCAGGTTGGACAGCGGGCAGGAGACGAATTCGGCGCTGGCCTCGACCACCGTCACGTCGACCTTGCCGTCGCTCCACATCCGTACGTATTTCGCGACGGTCGCGCCGCCGTAGCCGCCGCCGATGACGACGACCTTGCCGGCCGGAGCCGCGCCGCCCGTCGTCGCGCAGCCGGGAAGGGTTGCCGCCGCCGCAGCAGCGCCGGCAGCGAGAAGGAATTCGCGTCGTTGAATGCTCATCGTCGTCTCCTCACTTGCCTGCGGGCTTCTGCGCGGCGAACCAGCCGGCGATCTGTTCGATCTGGGCATCGGTGTAGCCCTTCGCGAGCTGGTGCATGATCGTTGCAGGCTTCTTGCCGGTCTTGAAATCCTGCATCTTGCCGACGAGCTCGTCCTTGGGCTTGCCGGCGAGGCTTTCGGTCTCGCCCTGGCTCACGCCGCCGGTGCCGTGACAGTTGCTGCAGGTCGCGGCGAGGCTGCGGGCGACGTTGGGATCGGGAGTCTGCGCGAAGGCAGGAAGCGCGGCGGCGAGCAGCGCCGCGCCGAGCAAGGGTTTGACGGTTCGCAAGGTGTCCTCCGTGGATGTGGAACTGCGGGCCGCGCCGCGCGGCGGGCCCGTCTGCCGGTTAGAATATCGCATTTGGGCGCGCGTGGTCCGTCGATGCGCACCGTTTCCACGACCCGCGCCGCGGGCAGCGCGGAACGGGGCGCAGCAAGACGGTCCGGATGATTCTCATTCCGGATGCAGTCATGTTGCAGGCGACCCGGCGTTCACCGCGGCGCGTGCCGCGCGGACCCGCCCAGGCCCTTCATCCACTCGACAGGACGACTACATGAGTACGCCGGTGCTTCTGGTTTCGACGGCGACCCGCTGGCTCGGAACGGCGCGAATCCCGCGCTGGCTCGCGAAGGCGGGATTCGAGGTTTCGCTGTTCGCACCGCGCGACACGCTGGCCGAAAAGAGCCCGTTCGTCTCGCGCGTCGTGCCGCTCCCCGACAACGCGTCGACGCTGCAGTGGGTGTTCGCGTTCGCCGCCACCGTCAAGGCGACGTCGCCGCGCATCGTCGTCCCCTGCGACGACATGTCGTTCCGCCTCTTGACGGCGCTGGTGCTGACCCCGCCCGAGGGGATGCAGCCGGCGCTGCACCTCCAGCTCGCGGCGCTGATCCGCGATTCGCTCGGCGACCCCGCGCACTTCCGCACCAGCGTCGACAAGACGCTGCTGCCGGCGGCGGCGGAAGCACTCGGCGTCCGGGTGCCGCCGTTCGCCGTGGCGACGACCCTCGCCGACGCCGAGGCGTTCGCCGCCCTGCACGGCTATCCGACAGTGCTGAAGCGCAGCCACGGCTTCGCCGGCCAAGGCGTCGCGCTGTGCGCCGATCGCGCCGAGCTTGCGTCGGCGTGGGCCGAATTCTCGCGTGGCGATCCGCTCGAACTCGATGGCAAGGGCGGCGTCCGGCTGCTGTGCCAGGCGCACATTCCGGGCCGGGTCCGGCTGCAGGGCATCGCGGCGTGGGACGGCGAGGTCGTCGCCGGGTTCGCCCGCGAGAAGCTGGTCGCGCATCCGCCGCCGAAAGGCCCATCGACCGTGACCCGCTACCTGCGCGCGCCCGAGCTGCGCGAATTCTCGGAAGCGCTCGTTCGCGGTTTCGGGATGAAGGGCTTGTTCGCGTTCGAGTACATCGTCCACGACGCCACCGGCCTCGCGTACCTGATCGAGACGAGCCGCCGCGCCACGCCGGGGACCTACACCGGCGGCTTGATCAACGTCGACCTCTGCGCGGCGCTGTACGGCGCGATCAACGGCACGCCGTCGACGTCGCGGCGCAACCTCGACGAGGGCGAGGAGCATGTGCTCGCCCATTTCCCGCAGGAGTGGCTGCGCGACCCCGGCAGCGCCTATCTGCGCGAGTGCCGCGTCGACGCGCCGTGGGACGAGCCCGAGCTGTTCGAGGCGATGCTCGCGCTGCGGCACGAGCGCTGAGCGTGGCGATGGCGCCTCAGTGCGCGCGGTGCCGGGCGGGCGGCGGGCGATGACGTCCGTCACCGACGCGGCTGGCGCCGAGCTCACGTTTCTCGGCGCTGCCGGCGAGGTCACCGGATCCTCGTTTCGCATCGATGTGCCCGGCGCCCGCTTTCTCGTCGACTGCGGCATGTTCCAGGGCGGACGCGACGCCGACGCGAAGAATCGCGCCGCGCTCGATTTCGACGCCCGGACGCTCGATTTCGTCGTTCTGACGCACGCGCACATCGACCACTCGGGGTTGCTGCCGCGCCTCGCCGCGCGCGGCTTTCGCGGCGCCATCTACGCGACGCCACCGACCGTCGACCTGCTCGGCGTGATGCTGCCGGACAGCGCGCACATCCAGCAGCAGGACGCCGAATGGGCACTGGAGCGCGCACGGCAGGACGGCGCGGGCGCGCGGCGCGCGGGTCGCGACGGCATCGTTGCGATCGAGCCGCTGTACACGGTCGACGACGCCGAACGCTGCCTGCGCCTGCTGCGCCCCGTCGGCTACGACACGATGACGACGCCGGCGCCCGGCGTCCGCTTCCGCTTCCGCGACGCGGGCCACATCCTCGGCTCGGCGATCGTCGAGGCGTGGCTCGACACGCCGGCCGGCGAGCGCAAGGTCGTGTTCTCAGGCGACCTCGGCCAGCCGGGCCGACCGGTGATGGCCGACCCGACGCCGATCGCCGACGCCGACGTGCTGGTCTGCGAGTCGACGTACGGCAACCGGGTGCACAGGACGCTGGCGACGACCTACGACGAGTTCGCGCAGGTGCTGGCGGCGACGCTGCCGCGCGGCAACGTCGTGATCCCGGCGTTCGCGGTCGGCCGCACGCAGGAAGTGCTGCACGTGCTCGCCGACCTCGTGCGGCAGGGCCGCGCGCCGAACCTCATGATCTTCGTCGACTCGCCGCTCGCGACGCGCGCGACCGCGATTACCGCGAAGTACGCCGCGACGCTGGACCGCGAGAGCCGCGATCTCGCGCGATGGCAGGCGCAACACGGTGACCGCGTCCGCGTGCTGTTCACCGAATCGCCGCAGGAGTCGATGTCGATCAACAGCATCACCCGTGGCGCGGTGATCATCGCCGCGAGCGGGATGTGCGAAGGCGGCCGCATCCGGCATCACCTCCGGCACAACCTCGCGCGCGCCGAATGCGCGATCGTGTTCACCGGCTTCCAGGCCGGCGGCACGCTCGGCCGCCAGATCGTCGACGGTGCGTCGCACGTGCGGCTGTTCCGTGACGACGTCGCCGTGCGCGCATCGGTGCACACGATCGGCGGCCTCTCCGCGCACGCCGACCAGGCCGCGTTGCTGGGCTGGCTCGCCGGCTTCCGCGCGGCGCCGGGACGCACGTACGTCGTCCACGGCGAGCGCGAAACGGCGGCGCAATTCGCCGCGATTGTGCGCGAGCGGTTGCGCTGGCCGGACGTCGAACTGCCGGAACGAGGCGCGCGCGTCCGCATCGGCTGACTACGCGTCTGCCCATCGACGCCTGTCGCTTCGGCGCAACACGCAGGCCGGCTCTTCATCGGAACGCGCTTCCGCATCCTGGAATCGTTCTGCGTGACCGCGCGGTGGCGGCAAAAATGACGAGCGCCGTACTTTCAACGGGTTATCGACTGATTTTGGATTTTCAGGCGGCTGTCTTCTAGAAGATCGGCACGCGTCGCAGCACCGGAATGCCCATTTCGCTCCGATAGTCTTTCACCAGGCGGAAATGTTTTCTAAGCCAATGATTTTTAGATGAAAATATCGTGATGCATCGCGCAAAACAGCCTTGAAACGGGCGTTCGGGTTTGGTAACGTGTCGTCATCACGAGCGTCCGCCGGGAATCCTCGACGGCAGGCGCGCAGAGGGCTTGGGTTCAACCCCATCCATGCCCGCCAGACCGGTCGAGCCACCCTTGCCGGTCCGTGCAGTGAAGCGCAGGCGGCTGGGCTCGCCTGCTGCTCCACGCTGCGGCTACCTGCACCGGCCATCGCGCCTGCGCAGCGCCGCTGACCAAGGTTCCGGCGGACTCGCCGCACGAGCGCCGGATTGGCCATGACGGAAGATGGGAGCAATCGATGAACTACGATCTGGAAGCGGCACGACTGAAGAAGGACTGGGCGGAGAACCCGCGGTGGAAGGGCATCCAGCGCGGCTATACGGCGGAGGACGTCATCCGGCTTCGCGGCTCGGTGCAGATCGAGCACACGCTGGCTCGGCGCGGCGCCGAGAAGCTGTGGAAGCTGATCAACGACGAGCCGTTCGTCAACTCGCTCGGCGCGATGACCGGCAATCAGGCGATGCAGCAGGTGAAGGCCGGGCTGAAGGCGATCTACCTCTCCGGCTGGCAGGTCGCGGCCGACGCCAACATCGCCGGCGAGATGTACCCCGACCAGTCGCTGTATCCGGCGAACTCGGTTCCGCACGTCGTGCGCCGGATCAACAACGCGCTGACCCGCGCCGACCAGATCCACCACATGGAAGGCAAGAACGACGGCATCGACTTCTTCGCGCCGATCGTCGCCGACGCCGAGGCCGGCTTCGGCGGCGTGCTGAACGCGTTCGAACTGATGAAGGCGATGATCGAGGCCGGTGCCGCCGGCGTCCACTTCGAGGACCAGCTCGCCTCGGTCAAGAAGTGCGGCCACATGGGCGGCAAGGTGCTCGTCCCGTCGCGGGAAGCGGTCGAGAAGCTTATCGCGGCGCGGCTCGCGGCCGACTGCATGGGCGTGCCGACGATCCTGCTCGCGCGCACCGATGCCGAAGCGGCCGATCTCGTTACCTCCGACGTCGACGATAACGACAAGCCGTTCCTCACCGGCGAGCGCACCGTCGAGGGCTTCTACAAGAGCCGCAACGGGCTCGAGCAGTCGATCTCGCGCGGCCTCGCCTATGCGCCGTACGCGGACCTGATCTGGTGCGAGACCGGCAAGCCCGACCTCAAGTTCGCGAAGCAGTTCGCCGATGCGATCCGGGCGAAGTTCCCGGGCAAGATGCTCGCCTACAACTGCTCGCCGTCGTTCAACTGGAAGAAGAACCTCGACGACGCGACGATCGCGAAGTTCCAGCGCGAGCTGGGCGCGATGGGCTACAAGTTCCAGTTCATCACGCTGGCCGGCTTCCACAGCCTCAACTACTCGATGTTCAACCTCGCGTACGGCTATGCGCGCACGGGCATGAGCGCGTTCGTCGAGCTGCAGGAAGCCGAGTTCGCCGCGGCGGAGAAGGGCTTCACCGCCGTCCGCCACCAGCGCGAAGTGGGCACCGGCTATTTCGACGCCGTCACCACGACGGTGCAGGGCAGCAGCGCGTCGACGACGGCGTTATCGCACTCGACCGAGGACGAGCAGTTCTTCGACAAGTCGAAGGCCGGACTGTCGGTCGCCAACGGCTGACCCGCGACGACTCTCCTGCTAGCGGAGCCGCGCCATCCTCGGGTGGCGCGGTTTTTTTTCCTCGCGCCGAAACGATCGGGCGCCCGCGTTAGACTGCGCGAACGATGCCCCGCCCATCCGGATCTTCGCCGCGCGGCGCCTCCGCGCCCGCGGCCACCGACGCCGCGCCACGAGTGTTCTTCGCGCTTGTGCCCGACGCCGGCGTGCGCGCGCAGCTAGCGCCGGTTGCGCGCGAGTGGGCGCTGCAGACGCACGGCCGCCCCACTGCGCCGGACTCGATCCATCTGACGCTCGCATTCGTCGGCGCCGTGCCGTCCCAGCGCGTCGCCGCGCTCGTCGCGATCGGCGTGGCGATTCCGCGCGCCGGCTTCGACCTCGCGCTCGACACCGTCGGCGACTTCCCGCGAGCGGGTGTGGCATGGATCGCGCCGTCGCAATCGCCGCGCCTCCTCGTCGCGCTGCAGACGACGATCGCGAACGCCCTCGTGGATCGCGCCTTCCCGGTCGACGCACGGCCGTTCCAGCCGCACGTGACGCTGGCGCGCCAATGCACGAGCGCACTCGCGACGACGACGATCGCACCGATCCGCTGGCGTGTCGCGCGGCTCGCGCTGGTCGCCTCGACGCTCGATCGGGCCGGCGCGCGCTATCGTGAACTCGCCGGCTGGACGCTCGACACGCCGGCCGCTACGTGACCGGCATCGTGTAGTTGAGCGCGAGCCGCCCGCCGTCCGGATAGATCGTCTGGCCGGTGAGGTACGACGCGTCGTCGCTGGCGAGGAACGCCGCGACCGCGGCGATTTCCTCGGGCTCGCCGCAGCGTCCGAGCGGCGTGCGCGACAGGATCTTACGGCGCGCGTCGTCGTCGGTGAGCACCGCCTGTTTCGCCAGCTCGGTGAGGATCGTTCCCGGTCCGATGCCGTTGACGCGGATCCCGTGCGGCGCCAGCGAAACGGCCATCACCTTGGTGAGCTGGTTGACGCCGCCCTTCGACACGACGTACGGGACCTGATTGGGAATCGCGACGACGGCGTTCGCCGACGACAGGTTGACGATCGAGCCGCGAACGCCTCCTTTGACCATCGCGCGCGCCGCAGCCTGTCCGCAGAGGAACATCGATTTCAGATTGACGCGCAGCACGCGGTCGAAGTCGTCCTCGGCGAGATCGAGAAACTCGCAGGCGTGGGTGATGCCGGCGTTGTTGACCAGCACGTCGACGCGGCCGTGCGCGTCGACCGCGCGCGAGATCAGCGCGTCGGCGTCGGGCTTGCGCGAGACGTCGGCGCGGACGAACAGCGCGTCCGGCATCGATCGCGCGGCGTCGGCACCGGCGACCTCGTCGAGATCGGCGAGCACGAGCTTCGCACCTTCCGCGGCAAATCGTTGCGCGCAGGCGAGGCCGATGCCGCGCGCGCCGCCGGTGATGACGGCGACGCGCCCGGCGAGACGCTGGAGATCGGGCATGGGACGTTTTCGGTGTGGATGGAACGCGCAGGGTGCGCGCGGCGGTTCAGGTCGGGCCGGTCGCGACCGGACGCGCAGGGTCGGCGACCCACTCACTCCACGAGCCGGGGTACAGCCGCGTGGCGGGAAACCCCGCGACTTCCATCGCCAGCACGTTGTGGCAGGCGGTGACGCCGGAACCGCAGGAATGGACGACGCGATCGAGCGGGACGCCGGCCAGCAGCCGCTCGAACTCGGCGCGCAGTTGCGGTGCCGGCTTGAACGTGAAGTCGGGCGCGAGGTTTTGCGAACCGGGGCGGTTGATCGAGCCGGGGATCCGGCCGGCCACCGGGTCCAGCGGTTCGGTCTCGCCGCGGAAGCGCTCCGGCGATCGCGCGTCGACGATGACGAGCGATCGGGCGGGAAGGCTCGCGACGACGTCGCCGGTGGTGACGACGGGGCCGGTCCGGCGGATGGCAAAACTCGTCGGCTGCACCGCGGGCGTGTCGGTGGCCACCGGCAAGCCGTCGCGCTTCCACTTGTCGAACCCGCCGTCGAGCACCGCCACGGCGTCGTGGCCGAGCCAGCGCAGCGTCCACCACAGCCGCGACGCGAACATCCCCTGCTGCTGGTCGTAGACGATGACCTGCTTCGTCGCGTCGATGCCGAGACTGCCGAATGTCGCCGCGGCGGACTCGGGCGACGGCAGCGGATGGCGGCCGTTCATTCCCGTCTTCGGCGCCGACAGGTCGCGGTCGACGTGCGCGAACACCGCGCCAGGGACGTGGCCCGCGCGGTACTCCGTCTCGCCCCAGGCGTCGGGTCTTGCAAGGTCGTGCCGGACGTCGACGAAGACGAATGCCGGGTCGGTGAGGTGGCGGGCGGCATCGGCAGCGGAAATCAGCGTCGTGTACATGGCGGTGGCGATCCGGTTCAGTCGCTGGTGACCTGCGACGCGGGCTCCCGGCGGGCGCCGGGCTGGAGTTGGACGGCAATGATACCGGCAGCGACGATCAGCGCGATGCCGATCCACGCCGCAAGCGGAAGCACGTCGCCGAAGATGGCGATGCCGAGGATGCTGGAGAACACGATCCCGCTGTACGAGATCGCCGCGGTGACGAGCGTCCTGCCGCGGCCGTACGCGCGCGTCATCGCCAGCTGGCCGGCGGCGCCGAAGACGCCGACGCCGGCCAGCGTGCCGACGTTGTCGAGCCGCACCGGATGCCACGTCTGCGGCAGCATCCATACGAACGAGCCCAGGCACGAGAACAGCGCGAAATAGAACACCACTCGCGCCACCGGCTCCTGCGCCTGCACCAGCTGGCGGACGTTCCAGTAAGCGACTGCGGAGACGATTCCCGAAACGAGCCCGATGACGCCGGGCCAGAGCTGGTCAGCGTGGAACGCAGGGCGCAGCAGCAGCACGACGCCGGCGAATCCGAGGAGCACCGTGCCGACGAGCGCCGCGCCCGGGCGCTCGCGGGCGAGGAACGTGAGCAGCAGCGCGAGGAACAGCGGCGACGAGTAGTTGAGCGTCATCGCGGTGGCGACCGGCAGCGTCGTCAGCGCGTAGAAGAACATGAACAGCGAGACGAAGCCGGCGACGCCGCGGTGGACGTGCATGCCGAGGCGCGTCGTGCGCACCGTCAGCCCGGCCTGCACGAGCACTGCCCAGGCGACGACGAGCTGGACGATCGCACGGTAGAACACCAGCTCGGCGGCGGTGAATTCGGCCGCGCCGGCCTTGACGAAGATGCCCATCGTCGCGAACGAGAGTCCGGCAACGAGCATCCACAGCGACTGCATGGCGGGCGCCGGTCAGCCGTGCGCGGCGGCGTCATGCGGGGGCCGCCCGCGGATCATCGCGGCGCGATGTTGGCGCCCTGCTCGCGGCGGAGGAACTCGTGGAAGTGCTGCATCCCGTCCTCCATCGGCGACTGGTACGGCCCTTCCTCGCTGCGGCCCTGGCGGTAGAGCGCGTTGCGGCCGGCGTCCATCCGCTCGGCGATCTCGTCGTCCTCGATCGCCGTCTCCATGTACGCGGCCTGCTCGGCCTCGACGAACTCGCGCTCGAACAGCGCGATGTCCTCGGGGTAGTAGAACTCGACGACGTTGGTCGTCCGATCGACGCCGCGCGGGATCAGCGTGCTGATGACGAGCACGTGCGGATACCACTCGAGCATGATGTTCGGGTAGTACGTCAGCCAGATCGCGCCGTGCTTCGGCACCTCGCCGCGGTAGTAGTCGAGCACCGCCTTGTGCCACCGCTCGTAGTTCTTGCTGCCGGCCTTGCCGAGGCCGGTGATGCCGACCGTCTGCAGCGACGCCCAGGGCGCAAACTGCCACTTGAGGTCTTCGCAGGTGACGAAGTTGCCGAGGCCGGGATGGAACGGGACGACGTGGTAGTCCTCGAGATAGACCTCGATGAACGTCTTCCAGTTGTAGTTGCACTCGTGGATCTCGACCCGGTCGAGCACATGGCTCGAAAAGTCGAAATCCTGCGCGCCGAGCGCGGCCAGATCGCGCGCCACGTCGCGCGTGCCGTCGAACAGCAGGCCGTTCCAGTTCTGCATCGGCGAGCGGCCGAGGTTGAGGCACGGCTTGTCTTCGAAGTGCGGCGCGCCGAGGAGCTCGCCCTTGAGGTCGTACGTCCAGCGATGGATCGGGCAGACGATATTGGGTACGTTGCCGCGGCCCTTCAGCATGATCGCCTGCCGGTGCCGGCAGATGTTGGACAGCAGTTCGACGCCGCCGGCGTTGCGCACCAGCGCCTGCGCGTTGTCGCGCCAGTCGAGCGCGTAGTAGTCGCCGGGCTCCGGCACCATCAGCTCGTGGCCGACGTAGCCCGGCGCGCGGGCGAACAGCCGCCGCTGCTCGGCCGCGTAGACCGCAGGATCGCAATACCAGGAAACGGGGAGCTGCGTGGCGGCGCGGCGCAGCAGGCCCGCGCTGGCGAGGTTCGACATCAGCCTTTCCTTTCGTCCGAAATCCGAGCCATCGTACGTGAGGTCAACCAACCCAACCCAACAACCCGGGACGATTACGGCATTTTCCGCCGCCCCGGACCGCTTTGCTAAGTCGGCCGCACGAGAGCTCGTGGAAGGCCGCGTCGCCAAAACGTGCTAGTATAGACGGGCCGCTCGACTCTGGTCAACGGATATCCGCTGAAATGCGCGGACATTTGCGGACAATGCGCGGAAACGCGCCGAAATTCGCGAAAACGCCCGGAAACGCACCGAGACGAATGGATCTGCTTTGACCCTCGCTAGACCATGGCAAAGACATCCGAATCACCCGCCAGTTTCGAAGCCGCGCTCGCCGAACTCGAAGAGATCGTCGCGACGATGGAGGGCGGAGCGCTCCCGCTCAAGGAATCGCTCGCCGCGTACAAGCGAGGCGCCGGGCTGCTGCAGTATTGCCAGGCGGCGCTGAAGGACGCCGAGCAGCAGGTCCGGGTGCTCGAAAAGGGGGTGCTGAAGTCGTTCGCCCCCGATGCCGCGGGCAACGGTGAACCCTGATCTCGCCTTCGCCGTCTGGTCCGGCGAGCGCCAGCGGCGCGTCGAGGACGCGCTCGACCGCGCGCTGCCGCGGCCGGATGCGGTGCCGGCGTCGCTCTCCGGGGCAATGCGCTACGCGGTGCTGGGCGGCGGCAAGCGGATCCGGCCGTTGCTCGCCTACGCCGCCGGCGAACTGACCGGCGCTGACCCGCGGATCGTCGACGCGGCGGCGGCGGCGGTGGAGCTGATCCACGCCTACTCGCTTGTCCACGACGATCTCCCCTGCATGGACGACGACTCGCTGCGGCGAGGCCGGCCGACGTGCCACGTCGCGTTCGGCGAAGCGACGGCGCTGCTCGCGGGCGACGCGCTGCAGGCGCTGGCGTTCGACGTTCTCGCACGCGGCGGCCTGCCGGACGGCGCAGCGGCCTGCGCGCTGCTCGCCGCCGCGGCCGGCGTCGGCGGCATGGCCGGCGGTCAGGCGATCGACCTCGATGCCGTCGGCGCGACACTGTCGCTGCCGGCGCTGGAGACGATGCACCGGATGAAGACCGGCGCGCTGATCCGGGCCGCGGTCCGGCTCGGCGCCGACTGCGGCATCGGCCTTGCCGCGACCGACGTCGCCGCGCTCGATGCCTACGCGTCCGCCGCCGGGCTTGCGTTCCAGGTCGTCGACGACGTGCTCGACGTCGAGGGCACGGCGACGACGCTCGGCAAGACGGCCGGCAAGGACGCCGCCGGCGGCAAGCCGACGTTCGTGTCGCTGCTGGGCCTCGCAACGACGAGGGAACGCGCCGAGGCGTTGCGCGTCGAAGCCCGTGCGGCGCTCGCGCCGTTCGGTCGCCGCGCCCGCCGGCTGGCCGAAATCGCCGACGGGATCGTCGCCCGCACCCGCTGATGTATCCGCTGCTCGACCAGATCGACACGCCGGCGAAGCTACGCCGGCTGGACCGCTCGGCGCTGCCGCAGCTCGCGCGCGAGCTCCGCGCATTCCTGCTCGCCACCGTCGCGCAGACGGGCGGCCACCTGTCGTCGAATCTCGGCACCGTCGAGCTGACGGTCGCGCTCCATTACGTATTCGACACCCCGCGCGACCGGCTGGTCTGGGACGTCGGCCACCAGACGTACGCACACAAGGTGCTGACCGGCCGCCGCGCGGCGATGGGACGGCTGCGGATGGCGGATGGGCCGTCCGGGTTCCCCCGCCGCAGCGAGAGCGAGTACGACACCTTCGGCACCGCGCATTCGTCGACGTCGATTTCGGCCGCGCTGGGGATGGCGATCGCAGCGCTGCGCAAGGGCGAATCGCGCAAGGTCGTCGCCGTGATCGGTGACGGCGCGATGAGCGCGGGGATGGCATTCGAGGCGCTCAACAATGCCGGCACCGCCGGCGCCGACTTGCTGGTGGTCCTGAACGACAACAAGATGTCGATCTCGGAGCCTGTCGGCGCGCTGAACAGCTACCTGGCAAAGGTGCTGTCGTCGCGCTTCTACAATACGGTGCGCCGCGGCGGCAAGGAGGTGCTGTCGAAGCTGCCGCCGGTGAAGGAGCTCGCGAAGCGCTGGGAAGAGCACATGAAGGGGATGGTGCTGCCCGGCACGCTGTTCGAGGAGTTCGGCTTCAACTACATCGGGCCGATCGACGGCCACGACGTCGACACGCTGACGTCGACGCTCGCCAACGTGCGCGAGCTGAAAGGCCCGCAGCTGCTCCACGTCGTCACCCGGAAGGGGTATGGCTACGGCCGCGCCGAGGACGACCCGATCCTCTACCACGGCGTGACCAGGTTCGACCCGGCGACTGGTGTCGTGCCCAAGGCCGGCGCGAAGCCCTCGTACACCGAAATCTTCGGCGACTGGCTCTGCGACATGGCGGGCAAGGACGGGCGGCTGGTGGCGATCACGCCGGCGATGCGCGAAGGCTCGGGGATGGTGCGCTTCTCGCAGGAGTATCCGGCGCGTTATTTCGACGTCGGCATCGCCGAGCAGCACGCGGTCACGTTCGCGGCGGGGCTGGCCTGCGAAGGGATGAAGCCGGTCGTCGCGATCTACTCGACGTTCCTCCAGCGCGCGTACGACCAGTTGATCCACGACGTCGCGCTGCAGAACCTGCCGGTCGTGTTCGCGATCGACCGCGCCGGCATCGTCGGCGCCGACGGCGCGACGCACCTCGGCGCATTCGATCTGGCGTATCTGCGGTGCGTGCCGAACCTGACGGTGATGGCGCCGGCGGACGAGAACGAATGCCGGCAGATGCTGTACACGGCGTTCACTCTCGACACGCCGGCGGCGGTGCGCTATCCGCGCGGCGCCGGGCCCGGCGTGGCGATCGAGGCGGAGATGAAGGCGCTGCCGATCGGCCGCGGCGAGGTGCGCCGCGAGGCGATGCGGCGGACGCAACGGATCGCGATCCTCGCGTTCGGCAGCACGGTGCCGCATGCGCAGGCGGCCGGCGACGCGCTCGACGCCACCGTCGCCAACATGCGCTTCGTCAAGCCGCTCGACGCCGACCTCGTCGCCCGGCTCGCGCGCGACCACGATGCGCTCGTCACCGTGGAGGAGGGCGTGGTGATGGGCGGGGCCGGGAGTGCCGTCGCCGAGGCGCTCGCGGCGGCCGGCATCGAGATCCCCCTGCTGCAACTGGGGTTGCCGGATCGATTCGTCGACCACGGCGACCCCCGGCAGATCTTCGTCGACTGCGGCCTCGACGCCCGCGGGATCGCCGCCGCGGTCGACGCCCGGTTCGGGCCGCGCCGCCCCGACGCGCTGGCGAAGCCGGCCGCCTGACCCGGACGCCGCGCTCGGCTAGAATGACCGCCATGAATCGACCGGAAAATCCGAACCGGCTGTTCCCGATCCCGGACCTGATGTCGCACCGGGACGAGCGCGGCTTCGCGATCGACCAGGTCGGGATCAAGGGCCTGCGCTATCCGCTGATGTTCGCCGATGCCGACGGCGTCGCGCAGCCGACGATCGCCGACTGCAACGTGTACGTCGCGCTGCCCGAGGACCGCAAGGGCACGCACATGTCGCGTCTGGTCGCGTTGCTCGAGGCGCGCGCGCTGCCGGACCGTCCACCGCTCACCGTCGCGACCTTCCGCGGATTGCTCGACGAGCTCGTTCTCCAGCTCGAGGCGCCGGGAGGCCGGATCGAGATCGCCTTCCCGTACTTCGTCCGCAAGACGGCGCCGATCTCGGGCGTGGCGAGCCTGCTCGACTACCAGGCGCGGCTGGCAGGCGAGCTCGACAACGGAGTCTACCGGGAGACGGTCGCCGTGTCGGTGCCGGTGACGTCGCTGTGCCCGTGCTCGAAGGAGATCTCCGACTACGGCGCGCACAACCAGCGCTCGACGGTGTCGATCGCGGTCCGGCTGCGCTCGCCGCTGTTCCTCTACGACATCATCCGCGTCGCCGAGGAGGAGGCCTCGTGCGAGCTGTACGGGCTCCTGAAGCGCGCTGACGAGAAATACGTCACCGAACGCGCGTACAACAACCCGCGCTTCGTCGAGGATCTCGTCCGCGGCGTCGCCGCGCGCCTCGCGGCCGACCCACGGGTCGACGGCTTCGTCGTCGAGGCCGAGAACTTCGAGTCGATCCACAACCACTCGGCATACGCGCGCATCGCGCGCGGGCTCTGAGCCGACGTCGGTTCGCGCGGTCGAAGACCCACCGTAGCGCTACGCGGCGCAGCGCTGGTTCACGCGGCGGTTCGCGCCGGTGGAAGTGCTGTGCGGCTGCTAGAATCACAGGCTCGATTCCGCGGCTCCCGCGAGCCCCGCCGATGCGCCCCGTCGCCATTTTCCGCTTCTCCCCGACCGAAGGACCCGGCCATTTCGCCGACTGGCTCGACGCCCGCGGCATCGGCTGGCGTCAGGTCGCGCTCGACGAAGGCGCGCCGGTGCCGGCGGACCCGCGCGCGTTCGCCGGCATCGGCATGATGGGTGGGCCGATGAGCGTCAACGACGGCCTGCCGTGGAACGCGCCGCTCTGCGCATTGCTGCGCGAGGCCGTTGCCGCCGGCGTGTCGGTGATTGGCCATTGCCTCGGCGGACAGCTCCTCGCGCAGGCGCTCGGCGCGCCGGTCACGCGCGCGCCGGTGCCCGAGGTCGGCTGGATCGACGTCGACGTGACCGACGCCGCCGCCAGCGCTGCGTGGTTCGGCGGGCGCGCCTCGTTTCCGACGTTCCAGTGGCACTACGACGCGTTCGCGCTGCCGGCCGGCGCCACGCGCGTGCTCACCAACCGGTTCAATCGGGAGCAGGCATACGTCGTCGCCGACCGCCACATCGGTTTCCAGTGCCACATCGAGATGACGCGGCCGCTGGTCGAGACGTGGCTCGAGACCGGCGCCGACGAGCTGCCGGCAGCGACCATGGCGTCGATGCAGACGGCGGCAGAGATCCGACGCAACCTCGACGCGCGGATCGGCGCGCTGAACGACGTCGCGTCCGATGTCTACGCGCGGTGGGCGCGCGGGCTCGCGAACCAGGACGACGGAACCGAATGATCGCCATCCGCCCGCTGTCGGACCACCTGATCAACCAGATTGCGGCAGGCGAGGTCGTCGAGCGGCCGGCCGCCGCGTTGAAGGAACTGCTCGAGAACGCGCTCGACGCCGGCGCGACGCAGGTCGACGTCGACCTCGCCGGCGGCGGCATCAAGCGCATCCGCGTGGCGGACAACGGCAGTGGCATCGAACGCGAGGACCTGGCGCTTGCCGTGGCGCGGCATGCAACGTCGAAGCTCGCCACCGTCGACGACCTCGACGCGATCGCGACGCTCGGATTCCGCGGCGAGGCGCTCGCGTCGATCGCCGCGGTGTCACGGTTCGCGCTGGCCTCGCGCGCCGCGGGCCGGCCGCACGCGTGGCGGATCGAAGTCGAGGGCGGCACCGTCGCCGCGACTGCACCGGCGGCGCTGGCGGCTGGCACCACGGTGACGGTGCAGGAGCTCTATTTCAACACCCCGGCGCGGCGCAAGTTCCTGCGCACCGAGGGCACCGAGTGGGGCCACTGCGACGAAGCGTTCCGGCGGATCGCGCTGGCGCACCCGGACATCGGCTTCACGCTGCAGCACAACGGTCGCGTCGTCCACCGGTTGCTCGCGCAGGGCCGTCGCGCGCGCGTCGCGGCGCTGCTGAGCGACGCGTTCGTCGCCGGCGCCGCCGTCGTCGACGCGCAGGCGGGGCCGCTCACGCTTTCCGGATTCGCGGTGCGTCCGGCGTACGCGACGCAGGCCGGCGGCCAGTATGCGTTCGTCAACGGCCGCTACGTCCGCGACCGCGTGCTCGCGCACGCGCTGCGCGAGGCGTACCGCGACGTGCTGCATCACGACCGGCAGCCGGCGTATGTGCTGTGGCTGACGCTCGATCCGCGTCTGGTCGACGTCAACGTCCATCCGCAGAAGATCGAGGTGCGTTTCCGCGAGTCGGGCGCGATCCATCCGTTCGTCCGCCACGCGGTCGAGCGGGCGCTGGCGGCGACGGGCGCTGAGCAGCCCGCGGTGTCGGCCGCCGAGAAGCTCGGCGCCGCGGCCGCGCGAACGCCGCCGTACGCGCCGGATGCGCGCGGCGCCGCGGCGTACCCCGGCGGCGGCCGCGGTTGGATTCCACCGCAGCAATCGGCGATGGCGCTCGCAAGCACGGAGCCGGCGGCGTTCTACGCGAAACTGTTCGGCCCGCGGGCGACGGCGGGCGACGGACCCGACCTGCCCACCACCGACGACGACCATCCGCTGGGCTTTGCGCTGGCGCAGTTGCACGGCATCTACGTGCTGGCGCAGAACCGCGCCGGCTTGGTCCTCGTCGACATGCACGCCGCGCACGAGCGGATCGTGTACGAGCGCCTGAAGACCACGCTCGATCGTGCGGTGCGGGTGCAGCCGCTGCTCGTCCCGGCGACGTTCGCGGCCACGCCCCTCGAAGCCGCCGCGGCGCTGGAGCACGCGGCCACGCTCGACCGGCTCGGCTTCGCGGTCTCTGCACTCGGCCCGGCGACGCTCGCGGTGCGCGGCATTCCGGCGCCGCTCGCCGACGTCGACGCGGTGACGCTCGCCCGCGCCGTGCTGAAAGACCTGTCCGAATTCGGCGGCAGCGAAGTGCTCACCGCGCATCGCGACGAGCTCCTGTCGACGATGGCCTGCCACGCCGCGGTGCGCGCCAACCGCGGGCTCGCCGTGGCCGAGATGAACGCGCTGCTGCGCGAGATGGAGGCCACCGAGCGCGCCGGGCAATGCAACCACGGCCGGCCGACGTGGTACCAGTTGACACTGGCCGACCTCGACCGGCTGTTCATGCGTGGCCGCTAGCGACGCGCGCGCCGAGCTGCCGGCGGTCCTGCTGATGGGGCCGACGGCGTCGGGCAAGAGCACGCTCGCGCTGGCGCTCGCCGAGCGCTTTCCGGTCGAGATCGTCAGCGTCGATTCGGCGCAGGTCTTTCGCGGCATGGACGTCGGCACCGCCAAGCCCGACGCCGCGACCCGCGCGCGGGTGCCGCATCATCTCGTCGACGTCATTGATCCGATCGAGGCCTACTCGGCGGCGCGCTTTCGCGACGACGCGCGGGCGGCCGTCGCGGCGATCCGCGGTCGCGGCAGGATCCCACTGCTGGTCGGCGGGACGATGCTGTACTTCAAGGCGCTGCGCGAAGGCCTCTCCGCATTGCCGCCGGCGGATGCGGCGGTGCGCGCGAGTCTCGACGCACGCGCTGCCGGCGTCGGCTGGCCGGCGCTGCACGCCGAGCTCGCGCGCGTCGACCCGGCGACGGCGGCGCGGCTCGCACCCAACGATTCACAGCGGATCCAGCGCGCGCTGGAGGTCTACGCGCTCGCCGGCGTGCCGCTGTCGGCGCTGCAGGGTGCGCGTGCGCCCGGCGACGCGCTGGGGCCGACGCTGTCGCTGGCGCTTGTTCCGGGCGAACGTGCGGCGCTGCACGCGACGATCGCCGCGCGCTTCGACGCGATGCTGGCGGCCGGTCTGGTCGACGAGCTGCGCGGATTGCGGCGCCGTTACGCGTTGACGCTCGAGCTGCCGTCGATGCGTTGCGTCGGCTACCGGCAAGCGTGGATGTTTCTCGACGGTGTAATCGACGCTGCGACGCTTCGTGCGACGGGAATCGCCGCTACACGCCAGCTCGCCAAGCGGCAGTTCACGTGGCTGCGGGCGACGGCGGCGACGGTGCTCGATCCGGCGGCGCCGGAGCTGGTCGCGCTCGCGGCCCGGCTGGTGCAGGAGGCGGCTACGCGGCCGCGGCCACGGCGCTGAACACGGCGCGATTGCGGCCGCCGCGCTTGGCGACGTACATCGCGTCGTCGGCGGCGGCGATGAGTCCCACGACGTCGCCGGCGTCATCCGGGTAGAACGCGACGCCGATGCTGGCGCCGAGCGGCACGTCGGCGAGCGGCGCCAGCTCGGGATCGGAGAGCGAGGAGAGGAGCCGCTGCGCGAGCGCCGCGACTTCCCGGCCGTCGCGCGCGCGGGGCACCGCCAGCGCGAATTCGTCGCCACCGAGGCGTACGACCACGTCGGATTCGCGGGCGGCCGCGCGGAACCGGCAGGCGATCTCCACCAGCACGGCGTCGCCGGCCTTGTGGCCGCGGCGGTCGTTGACATCCTTGAAGCCGTCGATGTCGATGTAGAGGGGCCCGAGCGGCGCGCCGTCGCGGCGGGCCTGCGCCAGCGCGTAGGCGAGCCAATCGACGAAAAAGCGCCGGTTGGGAAGGCGCGTCAGCGGATCGTGATTGGCGTCCTGCTCGAGGCGGCGCAGGAGCCGCCGCCGCTCGCCCAGCTCCCACGCGATCACGCTCCCCGCGGCAGCGAGGATCGCGACGAGCAGCGCGGCGGTCAGCATGACCCCGCGCACGGTGCCGGCGTGGCGCTCGACCGAACGTGCCATCTCGCCGGCGGCTTCCCATGCCAGCGCCTGCTGCAGACCCTCGACGCGGGCCCGGACGCGCAGCGCCAGCTCGCGGCCGTCGCCGGCGGCGACCGCGCGCTGGGCTGCGTCGAAGCCCTGGCTGCCGCGCAGCTCGGCGAGCTGCCGCATTTGGTGCATCTTCTGCCGCGTTTCCGTCTCCAGCACACCGAAATCGCGTTCCGTCCCGGGCACGTCGGCGACGACCGGGCGGAGATCGGCGAGCCGGATCGGGATCTCGACTTCGGCGCGCCGGAACAGATCGAGGTACTCGGCGCGTCCGGTGAGGGCATACCCGCGCACCCCGGACTCCGCCGAGGTGACGGTCAGCAGCAATGCAGTCAACGTCCGCTCGGCCCCGTGCAAACGGTCGCCACGGGCGTCGCTCGCGAGGTAGGCCCGGCCGCTGGTGACGGCGAACCAGGCGGTCGTGCCAAGCAGCGCGGCGCCCGCCACGAATGCGAACAGGATGAGTATTTCGGCGGAGGCGCGCAGGCGCATGGGGCAAGGTGGATCCGAGAATGGATGGAAGGGCTCAAGCAACACTCAGGCCAGCAGGGTAAAGGCGGGCCGCCCCGACTGACAGGCCCCTGGGGCCATGCGATAATTCGACGCTTACGACGAACCCGCGTGAGCATCGTTCCGCGCTCTTCTCCGGTCATGGTTGCACGCACGCTGTACGACAAGCTCTGGGACACCCACGTCGTCCGCTCCGAGGCGGACGGCACGGCGCTGCTCTACATCGATCGTCACCTGGTCCACGAAGTCACGAGCCCGCAGGCCTACGAGGGGCTGAAGCTCGCGGGCCGCCAGCCGTGGCGCGTGGCGTCGATCGTCGCCACCGCCGACCACAACACGCCGACGAAGGATTGGGATCTCGGGATCCGCGATCCGGTTTCGCGGCTGCAGGTGGAGACGCTCGACGCCAACATCCGCGCGACGGGCGCCAAGGCGTACTTCCCGTTCCGCGACAAGCGGCAGGGGATTGTCCACGTGATCGGCCCCGAGCAGGGCGCGACGCTGCCGGGGATGACGGTCGTGTGCGGCGATTCGCACACCAGCACGCATGGCGCGTTCGCCGCGCTCGCGTTCGGCATCGGCACCTCCGAGGTCGAGCACGTGCTCGCCACGCAATGCCTGCTGATGAAGAAGTCGAAGTCGATGCTGGTGCGCGCCGACGGCCGGCTTGCTGCCGGTGTCACTGCGAAGGACCTCGTGCTGGCGGTGATCGGTCGCATCGGCACCGCCGGCGGCACCGGACATGCGATCGAGTTCGGCGGCAGCGCGATCCGCGCGCTGTCGATGGAAGGCCGGATGACCGTGTGCAACATGGCGATCGAGGCCGGCGCGCGCGCGGGCATGGTCGCCGTCGACGACGTCACGCTCGACTACCTGCGCGGCCGGCCGTTCGCGCCGCCGGCCGAGCTGTGGGATCGCGCCGTCGCATCGTGGCGGACGCTCGCGACCGACGACGGCGCGAAATTCGACACGACGGTGACGATCGACGCCACGCAGCTTGCGCCGCAGGTGACGTGGGGCACGTCGCCGGAGATGGTCGTCCCGATCGAGGGCCGGGTGCCGGATCCGGAAAAGGAGAAGGACGCCACGCGACGGGAGGGCATCGAGCGTGCGCTGGTCTACATGGGACTCGAGCCCGACACGCCGATGTCCGAGATCCGTATCGACAAGGTCTTCATCGGCTCGTGCACGAACTCGCGGATCGAGGACCTGCGCGCCGCGGCCGCCATCGCCCGCGGGCGGCACGTGGCGGCCAGCGTGAAGCTCGCGCTGGTGGTGCCGGGATCGGGCCTCGTCAAGGCGCAGGCCGAGCGCGAGGGCCTCGACCGCGTGTTCCGCGACGCCGGCTTCGAGTGGCGCGAGCCCGGCTGCTCGATGTGTCTCGCGATGAACGACGACCGGCTGGAGCCCGGCGAGCGCTGCGCGTCGACGTCGAACCGCAACTTCGAGGGCCGGCAGGGGACGGGCGGCCGCACCCATCTCGTCAGCCCGGTGATGGCGGCCGCGGCCGCGATCGCCGGCCATTTCGTCGACGTCCGTCGATTGCGCTGACGTTTGTTCAACGGAGATTGACCGTGACGAAGAAGCTCGCCGCGACGCTCCGCCGACTCGTCGTCCGGGTCACGCTCGCCGGCTTTGCCGTCGCCGCGTCCGCATGCACGGCGACCGACGGCACGTACAAGGCACGCGACAAGGATCCCAACGCCGGCGGCGGCTCGATGTACCGGGCCTCCGATCGCGCGGGAGCGCGCTGATGGAGCCGTTTCGCATCGTCACCGGAATCGCCGCGCCACTCGACCGCGCCAACGTCGACACCGACGCCATCATCCCGAAGCAGTTTCTGAAATCGATCAAGCGCTCGGGCTTCGGCCCCAACCTGTTCGACGCGTGGCGTTACCTCG
>JBDTVU010000041.1:0-25275 GCA_040007035.1 Betaproteobacteria bacterium
TCGCCGTGACGACGCCCGTGGACGCCACGACCGGACTGACACCGGCGCCGGTCCGTACGATCCCCGTCTACCGGCCGCTGACTTGGCTCGCGCTCGGCTGGCGCGACTTCACGCGCGTCCCGCTGGCGAGCGCGGTGCACGGCCTCGTCGTCGCCGCCGGCGGCGTCGCGATCCTCGTCGTCACGCTTCGCTCGTGGTACCTGCTGCCCGGCGCGTTCTCGGGCTTCGTGCTTGTCGGCCCGATCATCGCCACCGGGCTCTACGAGCTGTCGCGCCGTCTCGCCGCCGGCGAGCGGCCGACGCTGCACGACGCTTCGCTGGCGTGGGCGCGGGGCACGCGGCCGCTGGTCTGGCTCGGGCTGATCCTCGCGGTCGCGGCGACCGCCTGGGTGCTGGTGTCGGCGGTGCTGATCGCCCTGTTCGTGCAGGCGCCGATCACCGGGCTCGATGATTTCCTGCGCCACGTCGTGCTGTCGAAGAGCTCGAACCTGTTCTGGGTGTGGATCGCGCTCGGCGGCTTCGGCGCGGCGCTGGTGTTCGCGGCGACCGTCGTCTCCGTGCCGCTCCTGCTCGATCGCGAGATCGACCTTGCCAGCGCCGTGGTGACCAGCGTGCGCGCCGTGGGCGCCAACCCGGTCGCGCTGGCGCTGTGGGCGACGATTATCATCGTCGCCACCGCGCTGTCGATGGCGACGATGATGATCGGTTTCGTGCTGGCGATCCCGGTCATCGGCCATGCGACCTGGCATGCGTACGGCGATCTCGTCGACGCGGAGGGAATTCCGCCGCGCCGCTGACGGCGGCTCCCGGGTAGCGACGATGTGGGGCTTCACCGAAGAGCAGATCGCCGAGTTCGGCCTCACGTTCGGGGTTGGCGGCTTCATCGTCTTCATGCTGGTCATCGTCTGGGACTTGGCGCGCAAGTCGAATGCCGGGCGGCTCGGCACGTTCGTGCTGTTCTTCGTGCTGTCGTTCGGGATGGTCGGCTTCATCGCCAAGACGGTGATCGCCCGGCTGCTGGGGATATGAGTTCGTGCCGCGACGGGCGATAATGGCCTTTGTGTCCGGAAACGTGGAGCGGGGATCCCGATGAAGCGAGCCTGTCCGGTGGCGCTGGCCGCCTTGTGGTTGATCGCGCAGTGGTTGATCGCGCAGTGGTTGATCGTCGTGCCAGCTGCGGCGCAGAGCCCGGTGCCGCCGGTCGAGTCGCGCGGCGCGATGCTCTATGCGACGCACTGCAGCGGCTGCCACACCAAGGCGATGCACTGGCGCGAGAACCGGCTCGCGACCGATCGGGCGAAACTCGAGATCCAGGTGCGCCGCTGGCAACGCGTCGCCGGCCTGACTTGGAGCGACGACGAGGTCGCCGACGTCGTCCGCTACCTCGACGTCGTCTACTACCGCTTCCCGGCCGCCGACGGGAAGGTGCAGCGCGGCGCGGTGCCGGCCCCCGACGCCCGTCGCGCGCCGGCCGCTGTGCCGCATCCAACCTGACCGGGAGCATCGAATGCGATCCTTCGCCGCCGCCGTGCTGCTCTGTCTCGCTTCCGTCACGACGTCGAACGCGGCCCTCGCCGCCACGCCGGCGCAGGAAAGGCAGTTCGTCGAGACTTACAAGAAGGCGTTCGAGGGCAAGGACGAGAAGACGCTCGTCGGGCTGCTTTACACGAAAGGCGCCGATCCGCAGGCGCTCGAGTTCTACAAGATGATGATGACGGGCGACATGAGCGGCAAGATCTCGTCGATCCAGTTGCTCGACCTCACAGCCGACGACAAGACCCGCGTCCAGCAGATGAAAGGGCCGGATGGCAAGGCGGCGAAGCTGGTGCTGCCGCCGGCGAAAAAGCTGGTGATAAAGAGCGAGAAGAAGGACAAGAACGGATCGTCGAGCAGCAGCAGCGAGGTGTACGTCGCCGAGTTCGAGGGGCGACTCTACATCCCGGTGCCGGCGGCGGCGAAGTAGCCGCCCGGTTCCGCCGGCGGCGATCGTCTGGCGGTCACCCCGTCAGCGCGGCGTCGCCGACATAGGGATTGGTCCGCCGCTCGGCGCCGAACGTCGACATCGGCCCGTGGCCGGGAACGAAGCGAACGTCGTCGCCGTACGGCCACAGTTGCGTCGTGATCGACCGCACCAGCGTGCCGAAATCGCCGCGCGGAAAGTCCGTGCGGCCGACCGACCCCTGAAACAGCACGTCGCCGACGAAGGCGAGGCCGTGCGCGGGATCGACGAACACGACGTGCCCCGGCGTGTGGCCGGGGCAGTGACGGACGTCGAGCGAGAGCGCGCCGATCGTCACGGTGTCGCCGCCCTCGAGCCAGCGATCGGGGGTGAACGGCCGTGCCGCCGGCACGCCGAACGAGCGGCCCTGCATCGCGAGCTGGTCGATCCAGAACGTGTCGTCTCGCTGCGGACCTTCGATCGGCACGCCGGCGCGCTCGGCGACCTCGGCGACGCCGCCGCAATGGTCGATGTGACCGTGCGTGACCAGAACCTTCGTCAGCCGGGCGCCGCTCTCGGCGACGGCGGCGAGCAGCCGGCCGACTTCGCCACCGGGGTCGACGAGCGCGGCCTCGTTCGTCCGCGCACAGACGACGAGCGAGCAGTTCTGCTGGAACGGCGTGACGGGGATGACCGCGAGCTTCAGCGCGGGCGCGCCGGTGGGCGGTGCGGGATCGGTCATGCGGGCGGCTTCAGATCTTCCTCCGCGGCCAGCCGCCGATGATCGCCCCGGCGACGGTCAGGCCGACGAGCGCGTAACCGGCGTTGATCAGCCAGAGCGTCACCGTCCGCTTCTCGAAGCCGTAGTTGAGCGCGAGCAGCGCCGCGCAGAACCCGATCGCGCACAAGGCGCCGAGCTTCGCTCCGCCGGCGAGCGTGCGCGCCTCGAGCCGGCCGATCAGCCACGTCAACAAGCAGCACATGACGAAGATCGCGCCGAAACCGATCAGGTAGGGCAACGGCGAGCCCTTGGTCTCCAGCATCAACTGCTCGGCGGTCTTGCCGATGCCGGCCAGCCACGCGTCGGTGAAGAGCTGGCCGTACCAGAGGGCACCGATGATCCAGAACACGACAGCCGCCGGGATGGCAGCGAGGTAGCGGTGGATGTGCATGGAGCCTCCGCGGGGCATGGCTGGGCGGACGCACGCGCGGCCGACGCCGAAGTCTGCATCGGCGCCCGCGGCGGCGCAAGCTTCGGACCCGCTCGCGCGGGCCGGGCCGGCGCGGGAGGTGGTCAGGCGAGGCCGAACGCCTGCTGGATCGCCGGGCGGTAGCTGCGGCCAGAGGTGAGCTCGACGCCGCTGCCGAGCACGATCAGATATTCCCCGTGCAGCAGCGGCTTCAACTCGCGGACCGCCTGGATGTTGACGGCGTGCGACCGGTGGACGCGCAGGAACGCACCGGGGTCGAGCCGCAGGACGAGGCGCGTCAGCGTGTCCTTGTGCAGGTACGGACGGTCCGCCCAGAGCCGGACGTAGTTGTCCTCGGCCTCGAGGCGGACGATGGCGGCGACCGGCACGATGACGATCCGGCCCACCGATTTCACGGCGACGCGGGTGAGGTAGCGTCCCGTACCCCAGGCGCCGCCGGCCGGAGGCGACGACGGCGCCGGAGCAAGGTCGCGCTCGGTGCGGGCGTCGCTCAGCGTTTCGTCGATCGGCATCGCGGTCTTGTCTCGGGGCGCCCCCGGCACGGGGCCAGCCCGTTCCGGGACGTTATCCATTTCCATGTATATGCATACAACTATCGGGACGGTAGCGCGAATGCGCGGCCGGCGCAAGCGTTGGCCGACGGGGCGTCGGCGCCGGCGACGGTGCGTCGCAGCGGGCGACGGAACGGGACGCAGGTCGCGCCGGCCGGTGGTCAGGCGGCGGCGCGCGCCGCGTTGCGCACCTTGCGCGCGATCCCGGCGATCCCGGCAAGCGGCAGCCAGTCTCCGGCGCGCCGCTGCGCGCTTTCCCACAACGGCATCGCCGCGGCGAAGCGGGCGCGGCCGGCCGCGGTCAGCGACAGGATCCGGACCCGGCGGTCGGTGCCGGCGCGGACGCCGACGAGACCCGACCGGCGCAGCGTGGCGATCGTCCGCGAAAGCGTCGTCTGGTCGGTGAACGTGATCGACGCCAGCCGGGAGAGCTCGACCGGCTCGGCGGCATGGATCGCCCATAGCAGCGCGAGCTGGCTGGCGCGGAGGCCGACCGGGCGCAGCTCCTCGTCATAGACCGCGGTGAGCACGCGCGTGACCACCTTCAGGTTGTTGAACGCGCATTCGTTGCCGCGGGCGACGAAAGCGCCGGCGATCTGCCGGGCCGTCTCGTCGGCGCCGTCACGTTTCGACTTTGCCATCGGGTCTCCCTCGCGCGCCCGCGACGCGGCCGCGCGTCCGGCGGCGGTGGCCGCCGCCTGCCGGTCGCCGGGTCGATGCCCGCCGCCGCAGGGGACGTGCGCCGCGGCTCGTGGCCGCGCGCTTCAGCGTGGTCGCCCGGGTTTGTCGCCGGGATCGATGCATATGCATACGCCGCAGCAGACGATAGCGCGCAATCCGCCGCCGCGCAAGGGCGGGCAGCGGTGGCCCGGCGCCGCGCCGCTTCGCCCGCCCGCCGTCCCTGTTCGCCGCTGCCGCCGACCGGCCCGCCAACAAGCCCGCCGCCTGCCGCGAGCACGTCCTACGCTGCGGTCGTGCCGGAGTGCGCGGGCACACCTCCTGCGGGGACCCCCAGTCGCCTTGGAGCGCGCACTCCGGCATTTCCATTTCCCGCGTGATTCCGGTCGCCGGGGTCGCCGCTTCCCGATCCACCGCATCGTCCGTTCCGGGTCCGCACCGCCGCGGTCCGTCCCTCCGATCCGGCCGCCGACCGTTCGCCTACGACGCCACGCCGTTCGCGGTCGCCGCGCGACGGTTGACCAACCACGCCTTGCGACGCGGGTTTTGCGGCTCTTAGGCTGCTCGGGTCGTCGCCGCTTCAACGCTTTGGCGGCATTTCAACAACCGATCTCGTTTGGGGGAGTCATCCGATGGGCAATCCGAACTTCTTGCGGAAGCCGCTGTGGATCGCGACCGGCGTCGTGGCCGGGCTCGCGGCGCTGCCCGCGCTCGCGGCCGACATCAAGGTCGACGTGACCGGCTCGAACATCAAGCGGGTCGAGGGCGAGGGGGCGCTGCCGGTGCAGACGATGACCCGCGAGGACATCGAGCGCACCGGCTCCACCAGCGTCGGCGAGCTGCTCCAGTACATCACCGCGAACAGCCCCGGCGGCTTCGCCGGCACGTCTACGATCGGCTCGACGACATTCGGTCTCGCCACGGCGAACCTGCGCGGGCTGGGCGGCGGGCGCACGCTGGTGCTGCTGAACGGTCGCCGGATGACGCAGTTCTCCGGCGAGACGCTCGCCAACGGCTCGGCCGTGGACGTCAACGCGATCCCGTTCGGCGCGATCGAGCGGATCGAGATCCTGAAGGACGGCGCCTCGGCGGTCTACGGCACCGACGCCATCGCCGGCGTCGTCAACTTCATCCTGCGCCAGGACTACCAGGGCGCCGAGGCGTCGGTGTACTACGGCCAGTCGACGCGCACCGGCGGGGCCGACAACACGGCGGTGAAGGCGGCGGCAGGCTTCGGCGACCTCGCCCGTGATCGGTACAACGTGTTCGTGTCGCTGAACTGGCAGGACCAGAAGCCGCTGTACGCGCGCGACCGCGATTTCGCGAACACGTCGATCATCCCCGCCGCCGGGCTCGACGGCACGTCGGGCAACACGTTCCCCGGCACGATCTCGACGGGCGGCTCGCGGACGCCGGGGTATCCGAACTGCGCGCCGTCGGTCGTCGACGAGTACTCGTTCCCGGGGTCGCCGCGCTGCCGCTACGATCCTCAGGTCGTCGCGCAGCTGATCCCGCAGCTCACCGTGTCCAGCGCGTTCGCGTCGGCGCGCTACCAGATCGCGCCCGACTGGCAGGCGTTCCTGACCGCCGCGTTCTCGGAATCGAAGAACCACAGCATCATCCAGCCGGTGCCGCTGTCCGACCAGTTCGACACGCCGGCCGTCAACCCGATCTTCCCGCAGTACCCGACCAACTTCATCCTGCTGCCGCCGTCGAGCCCGTACTATCCGCATGCGGCGGCGATCGCCAACGGCGTCGACGGCCAGCCGCTGAACATCCGCTATCGCGCGGTGGAGAACGGCAACCGCGACATGACCGACACCGCGGAGCAGTCGCAGATCGTGGCCGGCATCAAGGGCAACTTCAAGGGCTGGGACATCAACAGCGCGTTCGTCTGGGGCCAGAACAAGACGAAGGAGCACACCAACGACGGTTTCCCGCTGCTGTCGAAGATCCTGCCGCTGCTCAACAGCGGCCGCGTCAACCTGTTCGGGCCCAACACGCCGGCGATCGTGCAGGAGGTGAAGGCGACCAACTACGTCGGCGACACGTACAACAACAAGACGTCGTCCACCGGCATCGACTTCAAGGCCTCCAGCGAGATCTGGCAGCTGCCGGCGGGCGGGCTGGCGCTGGCCGCAGGTGCGGAGGCACGGCGGGACAATTTCGCGCAGACGCCTTCGCTGGCGATCCTCCAGGGCGACGTGGCCGGCTACGGCGGCGATGCGCAGGTCGTCGACAAGTCGCGCAGCGTCTGGGCCGCCTTCGTCGAGTTCAACGTGCCGATCACGAAGACGATCGAAGGCAACGTCGCGGTCCGCTACGACCACTACAGCGACTTCGGCGGCACGACGAACCCGAAGGTCAGCCTGCGCTGGCAGCCGACGAAGGAAATCCTGGTCCGCGGATCCTACGGCACGGGCTTCCTCGCGCCGTCGCTGTTCCAGATGCACGCCGCCAACACGCAGGGCGTCACCCCGTCCGGCGTCTCCGACCCGCTGCGCTGCCCCGTGACCAAGGACGGCAACGACTGCCTGACGCAGTTCACCGTCGTCAACGGCGGCAACCCGACGCTGAAGCCGGAGAACTCCGAGCAGATCAACTTCGGCGCGGTGTGGGAGCCCGTCAAGGGCCTGTCGATCGGCGTCGACGTGTTCAAGATCAACCTGTCGGGGACGATCGTCGCCGGCATTGGCTCGGATTTCATCCTCGACCATCTCGACCAGTACGGCAACCTGGTGACCCGCGGGCCGGTGCAGCCGCAGTTCCCGAACCTGCCGGGCCCGATCCGGGTGATCGACCAGCGCAACATCAACCTGGGGAACGCGCACATCCTCGGCGCCGACTTCGACGTCAGCTACGCGCTGCCGCCGACGCCGGTCGGCCGCTTCAGGATCGGCGTCGCCGGCACCTATTTCGACCGCTACGACATTTCGAACCCGGACAAGACCTACAACGGCACCGTGTCCAATCCGGGCAACAGCCCCGCGACGGCGAACGCGGCCGGCTTCACGCCGCGCTACAAGCAGTACGCGACGCTGACCTGGGATTACGGCATGTGGTCGGCGACGCTGGGCAACCTGTACCAGAGCTCGTACATCGACTTCAACCCCGGCGACGACGGCAACCCGCGGCAGGTCGGCACGATGAGCCTGTGGGACCTTCAGGCGACCTACAAGGGCATCAGGAACGTGACGCTGACGCTCGGCGCGAAGAACCTGCTCGACACCAATCCGCCGCTGACGAACCAGCGGATCACGTTCCAGAGTGGCTACGACCCGTCGTACTACGATGCGCGGGCCCGATTCGCGTACGGCAGCATTGCCTACGCGTTCAAGTAGCCCTGGGCAGCGGGCGGCGGGGCGCCTCGCGGGGCGCTCCTTTTTTTTGCGACGACGGCAGGCACCGCGCTCCGCCCGCCGATGGACGTGACCAACGCCGCCGCAGGCCCGCGCCACTTCGCGCCCGAGGTTGATCGTGATCAATTCGCCGCCGATCCGCCTGGAGTAGCGTCGCCAGACCATAAGGCAGCGTCGTCGGGCCGGTTGCCGGGCGCGGGCGTGTTTGCACCCGAGGCACCGGAAACGCCAGCGAGACGCCTTGCCGCCCGTATCCCGGAGTCGGTGGAGCACGATGTTCGACAGATCGATCAGAAGCGTGATGCAGCGGGGCAAGATGCTCAAGGCGCCGCCGGAAACCCTTGTCAGCAAGGCAGCCAAGCTGATGGCGACCAAGAACGTCGGCGCCATCATGGTCGTCGCCGACGAACTGCTCGTGGGCATCTTCACCGAGCGTGACATCGTGTGCCGCGTCGTGGCGCCCGGCCTCGACGCGAAGGCGATCCGGATCGACGCGGTGATGACGCCGACGCCGCAGACGATCGGCCCGAACGACCCGTTCGGGTACGCGCTGCTGATGATGCACGAGAAGGGCTTCCGCCATCTGCCGGTCGTCGAAGACGGCAAGCCGATCGGGATCGTCTCGTCCCGCAGCGCGATGGACCCGGAGCTCGAGGAGTTCGTGTCCGAGGCGCGGCGGCGCGAGCATTTCGGCGCGAAACGCTAGCCACCCGGGCGGCCGAGGCCGCCGGGCCGGGTCAGAACAGGTCGAGCTGCGGCGACGCCGGCGTTGAGCCCGCGCGTTGCGCCGGCGCGCGGAACCGCGTCGTGTCGAGCGGCAGGTCGCGCTCGGCGTTGAGGCCCAGCCGGTTGCAGGCGAGGGCGAAGCGCTTGCGTATCAGGTCCGCGAACTCGCCCTGACCGCCCATCCGCACGCCGAAGCGGGCTTCGTTGTCGCGGCCGCCGCGGATCTGCCGGACGAGGCTCATCACGTGCGCGGCGCGCAGCGGATAGTGCGCGTCGAGCCACGCGCGGAACAGCGGCGCGACCTCGCGCGGCAGCCGCAGCATCGTCCAGCCGGCGTGGCGGGCGCCGGCGGCGGCGGCGGCTTCAAGAATCGCCTCGAGCTCGCGATCGGTGAGCTGTGGAATCACCGGCGCGACGTTGACGCCGACCGGGATGCCGGCCGCGGCGAGCGTACGGACAATCTCCAGCCGCCGGTGCGGCGCCGCGGCGCGCGGATCGAGCTGCCGGGCGAGCGCCTTGTCCAGCATCGCGATCGATACAAAGACGCGAACCAACCCCTTCGCCGCCATCGGCGCCAGCAGGTCGACGTCGCGCTCGATCAGCGCGCCCTTGGTCGTGATCGTCAGCGGGTGGTCGCACTCCGCGAGCACCTCGATCACCTGCCGCGTGATCCGCCATTCGCGCTCGATCGGCTGGTACGGATCGGTGTTGGCGCCGAGCGCAATGGGCTCGCACACGTAGCCGGGCTTCGCCAGCTCGGTGCGCAGCAGCGCCGCCGCGTTCGGCTTGGCGAAGAGCTTCGTCTCGAAATCGAGGCCGGGCGAGAGATCGAGGTACGCGTGCGACGGCCGCGCGTAGCAGTAGATGCAGCCGTGCTCGCAGCCCTGGTACGGATTGATCGACTGCGAGAACGGGATGTCGGGCGAGTCGTTGCGGGAGATGATCGTCCGCACCGGCTGAATCCTCACCGTCGTCGCGAGCGGCGGCGGCGCGTCGTCGTCGTCCGCATCCGCTGTGCCCGCCGGGTCTGCCGGCCTCGACGCCCAGCCGTCGTCGACTGGCTCGCGCTGCTCGCGCCGGAAGCGGTTCTCAGGGTTGAACGTCGCGCCGCGGCCCTTGCGCGGCGCCGCGGGCGCAGTCATCGCCGCCCGCCCGACGTCAGGACACCAGCGCGGCGTCGAGCGTGACGACGATGGCCGGCGACAGTGCGCGAGAGATCACGCAGTTGATCTTTGCGCCGGAGGCGATCTCGGCGAACTGCGCGGCGGCGATCCCGGGCACCCGCGCCCGCGTCATCAGGTGGACCGCCGTCACCGTCGGCTTGCCGTCGACCGGCTCCATCGTGAGTTGTGCCTCGGTCTCGATCGCCTCGGCGGTGAAGCCGGCGTTGTTCAGCGTGAACGACACCGCCATCGTGAAGCAGCCGGCGTGCGCGGCGGCGACGAGCTCCTCCGGGTTGGTCCCCTTGCCGTCGGCGAAGCGCGCCTTGAACGAATACGGCGTGTCGACGAACGTGCCGCTCCGGACCGACAGCGTGCCACGGCCTTCCTGGGTGCTGCCCTGCCAGCGGGCGGATGCCTTGCGTTGCATGGCGCGTCTCCGGTTGCGGTTGCGAGTGCGACAGTTTAGTCCACACCCGGCGCGCCGGCACGGCGACGGCGCTCGCCGCCCGTGGCTTGCGCTAACATGACGCCGTCGCGCCCGCGGGCGCCCGCACCGGCACGCCCCGATGACCAAGCCCCGGACCACGCATTTCGACACGCTGTCGCTGCACGCCGGCGCCCAACCGGACCCGGCGACCGGCGCCCGGGCGACGCCGATCCATCAGAGCGCGTCGTTCGTGTTTCCCGACAGCGACCACGCGGCGGCGCTGTTCAACATGGAGCGCGCCGGCCACGTCTATTCGCGGATCTCGAACCCGACGTGCGCGGTGCTGGAGGAGCGCGTCGCGGCGCTCGAAGGCGGCGTCGGCGCGATCGCCACCGCCAGCGGGCAGGCGGCGCTGCACCTCGCGATCGTCACGCTGATGGGCGCCGGCGCGCACATCATCGCGTCGCGGTCGCTGTACGGCGGCTCGCACAACCTGCTCGACTACACGCTGCCGCGGTTCGGCATCGCGACGACGTTCGTCGATCCGCGCGACGTCGACGCGTGGCGCGCGGCGATCCGGCCGGAAACGCGGCTCCTGTTCGGCGAGACGCTCGGCAATCCCGGCCTCGACGTGCTCGACATCCCGACGGTGGCGGCGCTGGCGCACGACCACGGGCTGCCGCTGCTGGTCGATTCGACGTTCACGACGCCGTGGCTGATCCAGCCGTTCGCACACGGCGCGGACCTCGTCTACCATTCGGCGACGAAATTCCTGTCCGGCCACGGGGTGGTCATCGGCGGCGTGCTGGTCGACTCGGGGCAGTTCGACTGGGATGGCCCCGCGGCGCGCGGCAAATTTCCCTCGCTGACCGAGCCCTACGCCGGCTTCCACGAGATGACGTTCAGCGAGGAGTCGACGACTGCGGCGTTTCTGCTGCGCGCGCGGCGCGAAGGCATCCGCGATTTCGGCGCGTGCATGGCGCCGATGACCGCGTGGCAGATCCTGCAGGGCATCGAGACGCTGCCGCTGCGGATGGCGCGCCACGTCGAGAACACGCGGAAGCTCGTCGCTTTCCTCGGCGGCCACGAGCTGGTCGCCGCCGTCGGCTACCCCGAGCTCCCCGGTCACCCGGACCACGCGCTGGCGCAGACGCTGCTGCCGCGCGGCTGCGGCGCGGTGTTCAGCTTCAACCTGCGCGGCACGCGCGCGCAGGGCCGGAAATTCATCGAGACGCTGAAGGTGTTCTCGCACCTCGCCAACGTCGGCGACGCGAAGTCGCTGGTGATCCACCCGGCCAGCACGACGCACTTCCGGATGTCGGCGGAGGACCTCGTCACCGCCGGAATCACCGAGGGCACGATCCGGCTGTCGGTCGGCCTCGAGCATCCGGACGACCTGATCGAGGACCTGTCGCGGGCGCTGCACGCGGCGGGAAAGGCGTGATGCTGCTGGCGGTCGCCGGCGGCCCGGTTTACGCCTACACCGGTACGCGGCCGCTCGTCGCCACGCAGCCGACCGTCGTGTTCGTCCACGGCGCGGCGAACGACCACAGCGTCTGGGCGCTGCAGTCGCGCTACTTCGCGCACCACGGGTTGAACGTGCTGGCGGTCGACCTTCCCGGTCACGGGCGCTCCGGCGGCGACGCGCTGGCGTCGGTCGAGGCGATTGCCGACTGGATTCCCGCGGTGCAGGACGCCGCCAGCGTGGCGACAGCGGCGCTGGTCGGCCATTCGCTGGGCGCGCTCGCTGCGCTCGAATGTGCGGCGCGGCACCCCACCCGGGTGACGAAGCTGGCGCTGCTCGGGCCCGCGGTGCCGATGACGGTCAGCGATGCGCTGCTGGAGGCCGCCGGCCGCAACGACCACGTTGCGTACGAGCTGATCACCGGCTGGTCGTACAGCGCGGGCAAGCAATTGGGCGGCAGCCCGGTGCCCGGAATGTGGCTGACCGGCAACGCGCTGCGGCTGATGGAGCGGGCGAAGCCGTACGTGCTCGCCACCGACCTGATGGCGTGCCACGTCTACGCTCGCGGCCTCGCCGCCGCGGCGGCGCTTCGCTGCCCGTCGCTGCTCGTGATCGGCGCCCGCGACATCATGGCGCCGCCGAAGTCCGCGCAGGAGCTCGTCGCGGCGCTCACCAATCCGCGCGTCGTCACATTGCGCGACTGCGGGCACGCGCTGATGGCCGAGCAGCCGGACGCGGTGCTCGATGCGCTGCGCGCCTTTCTCCCGCCCTCGGAAATCCCCCGATGACGCCGTCCGACGATCCGCAGCAGTCGACCGTGCCGGCCGTGCGCGTGGTGCCGGCGACGGCGCCGCTCACGTGGCTCGCGCGCGGCTGGGACGATTTCCGCGCGCATCCGCTGCCCAGCATCTTCTACGGCGTGTGCTTCGCCGTCATGGGATGGCTGATCGCGGTGACGTTCCGCCACGCCTCGGCGTACGTGTCGGCGCTCGTCTGCGGCTTCTTCCTGGTCGGGCCGTTCCTCGCCACCGGCCTCTATGCGCTGTCGCGCCGCCGCGAGCAGGGCGAGCCGGTGTGGCTCGCGCCGACGCTCGACGCCTGGAGCCCCAACGTCGGCGCGATCGGCGTGTTCTCGCTGGTGCTGACGGTGATCCTGCTGGTCTGGGCGCGCGCGTCGCTGGTCATGTTCGCGCTGTTCTACACCAGCGAGATGCCGAGCACGGACCGCTTTCTCGAGCAGGTCCTCTCGCTCGACAACCTCGAATTCCTGGTCGCGTACGTGTGCGTCGGCGGGTTCTTCGCGGTGCTGGTGTTCGCGATCAGTGTCGTCTCGGTGCCGATGATGCTCGACCGCCACGTCGACGGCGTCATCGCCGTGCTGACCAGCCTCAAGACGTTCGGCGCGAACGTGCCGGCGATGATCGTCTGGGGGTTGACGATCGCCGTGGTCATCGGCGCCGGCTTTGCGCTGTGGTTCGTCGGGCTCGTCGTTGCGGGGCCGGTGATCGGCCACGCGACGTGGCACGCCTACCGCGCGCTGGTCGAGTAGCGGACGGGATCAGCCGTCGCGCCACTTGATCGAGCAGCCCACTGACGGGTGCTGGATCGCGGGCGACTTGCCGGTCTCACCGACGTCGACCATCGCGGCATAGAGCTCGCGCGCGGCCGTCGGATCCGGCGAGCGGCCCGATGCGTCGAGGCGCCCGCGGTAGACGAGCCTCAGGTCGCGGTCGAAGCCGAAGAAATCGGGCGTGCAGACGGCGTCGTACGCCCGCGCGACGTGCTGCGTCTCGTCGTACAGGTACGGAAACCCGAAGCCGTGCCGCGCCGCGACGGCCTGCATGTTCGCGAACGAGTCCTCGGCGTGATCTGCGGGGTCGTTGCTCATGATGGCCACGCTGCCGACGCCGTGGCCGCGCAGATCGGCCATGTCGCGGACGATTTTGTCGATCACCGCCTTCACGTACGGGCAATGGTTGCAGATGAACATGACGACGGTGCCGCTCTCGCCGCGGACGGAGTCGAGCGTGTGGCGGAGGCCGTCGGTACCCGGCAGGTCGAAGGCCGGCGCGGGGGATCCGAGTTGCGCCGCAGGTGTGGCGAGACTGACCATAATAATGGGGTCGGGTAATGGGGTCAGGTTACATTATCAGGCCTGATAACGTGACCTGACCCCATTATTCAACCGATGGCCGCGCCGCGGTTCTTTGCACCGTTCGACCTGACGCCCGCCGCCGTCGGGAGCGAGATCGCGCTGCCGGACGCCGTCGCGCACCACGCGGTCCGCGTGCTGCGGCTCGCCGCGGGCGCCGCGATTACGCTGTTCACCGGCGACGGTGGCGAATATGCGGCGACGATCGCGCGGATCGACAAGCGCGGCGCGACGGCGGCGATCCTGCATTTCGATCCGGTCGAACGCGAATCGCCGCTTGCGGTGACGCTGGCGCAGGCGGTCGCCGCGAACGACGCGATGGACAACGCGGTGCGCAAGGCGGTCGAGCTTGGCGCCGCGGCGATCCAGCCCGTCGTCACGGCACGCAGCGCACCGCTGGCCGGCGGCGAGCGCACGGAGAAGCGGCTCGCGCACTGGCGGCAGATCGCCGTCGCCGCGTGCGAGCAATGCGGCCGAAACCGCGTGCCGCCGGTCGCCGCGCCCATTGCGCTCGCCGAGTGGCTGGCGGCGTGGTCGGGCGACGGCATCGTCCTCGACCCCGGCGCGGTGAGCACGCTGTCTTCGGTTACGATGTCCCCCGGCCCGTTGGCCGTGCTGATCGGGCCGGAGGGCGGATTGGCGGAGCGCGAGATCGCCGCCGCGACCGCCCGTGGATTCGTCGCAGTCAGGCTCGGGCCGCGCGTCCTGCGCACCGAGACGGCGGGAACGGCGATCCTCGCCGCGTTTCAGATGATGGGCGGCGATTTCCGGTGACCGAAGGGCAGTGCGGATCGCCCCGCCGCGGAGCGCCATCGGACGGCAATGGCGACCGCGGCGCCGCGCGGTCAGCGACTGCCGCCGGCGAGCTGTCGTCGCAAGCCGGTCAGCCGCCGCCGGCGGCGCTTCGCGCACCGGGCGAACCCTTTGCGAATGCGTCGTCAGGCCTTAGGATAGTGCTCCGCCGTCCGGCACCCGACAGCAGTGGGATCTCGAATGACGCCAACACGCCTCGTCCTCGGCTGCGCCGCGCTCTTCGGACTCGCCTGGCTTGCCTCGTGCGGCAAGCCCGAGGCGCCGCCTGCGCCGAAGGTCGAGCCGCCGCAGGCCGCGGCACCGGCCGTCGACGCGGAGATGAAGAGGCTCGCCGGGGAAGTGTACGTCTATGCCTATCCGCTGGTGCTGACGGACGTCACGCGGGCGGTCGGCGCCGCCGGCGTGATGGCCGGCACGTTTCGTCACGACCGCACGCTCCCCGATGTGTCGTCGACCGGCGTGGCGAGCCCGAATTCGGATTTCCTGTATTCGCAGGCGTGGCTTGACCTGTCGCAGGGCCCGGTGATCCTCTCCACGCCCGACACGCGCGGCCGTTACTATCTGGTCGCGATGCTCGGCGCCTGGACCAACGTGGTTGCCTCGCTGGGCACGAGAACGACGGGCACGGCGAGCGGCAAGTTCGCGATTGTCGGCCCACATTGGAAGGGGAAATTGCCGGGCGGCGTTTTCGAGGTCCGGTCGCCGACGGAGCTCGCCTGGCTGTACGCGCGGATCCAGACCAACGGCGGATCCGATGTCGAAGCGGCGGCCCGCATCCAGAAGGAATTCAAGCTGGCGCCTCTGGCGGGCCATGGCAAGCCGATCGCGAAGTCCCGACCGGCAGGTCCCGCGGAATTGGGCGGCATTGACGTGAAGACCGCGCCGCGCGACCAGGTGGCGAAGATGGATGCAAACGCCTATTTCACCCGCTTGGCGATGCTTCTCGCCGGCAATCCGCCCGCCGAGGGCGACGCGCCGATGCGGGAGAAGATGAAGAAGCTCGGGATCGAGGCCGGACATCCGTTCGAGGTCGGCAAGCTCGATCCGGCCGCCGCCCGAGGCGTTGAGGCAGGAGTGAAAGCCGCGCTCGACGCCATCACGTTCGCGGCGAGCCGAGGGCTCGGTGGGGACATCAGAAACGGCTGGACCGTCGATGTCGCCGTCGGCCGTTGGGGCACCGATTACGGCAAACGGGCGGTGGCGGCCTACGTCGGCCTGGGCATCAACGCGCCGGAGGACGCCGTCTTCATGGCGACCCACCTCGATGGGGGTGGACATCGCCTCGACGGCGCGAACCCGTACGTGCTGCACTTCGACAAGGGCAAGGTTCCGCCTGCCGATGGGTTCTGGTCACTCAGCCTTTACGACGACGAGGAGCATTTCGCTGCCAACGCCCTCGACCGACACAATATCGGCAGCAACAGCCGGCTTCAGGCGAATGCGGACGGATCGCTCGACGTCTACATTGGGGCGGCCAGCCCCGGTCCGGGCAAGGAGTCCAACTGGCTGCCGGCGCCGAAGGGCAGCTTCAATCTCGTCCTGCGCATCTACTGGCCGAAGCCGGAGGTCATCGACGGGAAATGGACTGCGCCGGGAGTCAGAAACACGACGTGAATCGCGGTTCCGGCGCCGCGATGACGAGTCGGCCGCGGAATACATTCGATTCCCCGGCGAACGATCGTGGACGGGCGCAAACGGAGTCTTGCGGCGGATACGGTCGACAACGGGCGCTTCGCCCCCCGCCCGACTTGAATCCAACGCCGCCGCCTGGGCCGCTGACGTAGCGCGTCGGGCGTGACGGCTTGCCGGCGACGGCGAGCCCGACGGCGGTCAGTTCGTCCCAGGCGTTGCCGCGGCCGATGCCTTTCGCGAGCGCGTCGAGCCGCGACAGCGCGCGCAGCAGCGGCACGATATCGGCGGCGCGCAGGCGCTTCGCCGCGCGTTCGAGCGCGCCCTGCCGCTTGCCCCAGACGCGCGCGTTCCTGATCGCGGTGGCGACCGGCGTGCCGGCCGCGACGGCGTCGACGACCGACGCCAGCGCGTGCAGGTCCTCGCCGAGCTGCCACAGCAGCAGTGGCATGCCCTCGCCCTCGGCCTTCAGTGCGGCGACGATCCGCACGACGCGCGCCGCGTCGCCGGAAAGCCACGCCTCGGAAAGCTGGAACACGTCGTAGCGCGCGACGTCGGCGACGGCGTGTTCGACGGCGTCGTGGGCGAGCTCGCCTTCGGGCAGTAGCAGCCCGAGTTTCTCGATCTCCTGCTGCGCCGCGAACAGGTTGCCCTCGCAGCGGTCGCCGAGGAACGCCAGCGTCTCGCGGCTCGCACGCTGCTTCTGCCGCCCGAGCCTTGTCGCGATCCACTGCGGCAGTTCGACGCGGTCGAGCGGGTAGACGGTGACCGCCACGCCCGCGCCGGTCAGCGCCGAGAACCACGCCGACGCCTGCGCCGCCTTGTCGAGGCGCGGCAACGTGACGAGCGTCACGTGGTCCGAATTCGGGTTCGCCGCGTACGCTTCGAGCGCCTTCGCGCCTTCGACGCCGGGCTTGCCAGTGGGGATCCGCAGGTCGACCAGCTTGCGGCCGCCGAAGAGTCCGATGTTCGCGTTGGCGGCCATGAACGCGTCCCACTTGAAGCCCTGCTCGGCGACCAGCACCTCGCGCTCGTCGCAGCCGGCCTTTCGCGCTGCCGCCCGGATCGCGTCGCCGGCCTCGATCGCCAGCAGCGGCTCGTCGCCGTGGACGACGTAGATCGACGCGAGCGTGCGCTCGAGATGCGCGGCGAGCTGGTCGAACGCGAAACGCCGCTCGCGGTGACGCTGGCCGTGCTGATCGGGCCGGAGGGCGGGTTGACCGAGCGCGAGATCGCCGCGGCAAGCGCCCACGGATTCGTCGCAGTCAGGCTGGGGCCGCGCGTCCTGCGCACGGAAACGGCGGGAACGGCGATCCTCGCCGCGGTCCAGATGATGGGCGGGGATTCCCGGTGACGCCGTTCGCTCGCGTTCGTCGCGCTGCCGGCCGTCGTCTGGGACAGTCACCAGCGTCGCACCCACCCCGGGCGGGTGCCGTCACGCACTCCTGCTGACGCGGACGATCGCGTCGGCACGGCGCTCGACGTCGGGCAGCAGCTCGACGCCGAGCCCCGGTGCGTCGCCAATCGACACCGCGCCGCGGGTCACCACCGGCAGACCGCTCACCAGCTCGTTGTACCAGCCGGTGTAGAACGCCCGCACCGACTCCTGGATCAGCGCATTCCGCAGGTGCAGCGACAGGTGACAGGACGCCGCGTACACCACCGGCCCGGTGCAGTCGTGCGGCGCCACCGGGACGTGCCGGGCCTCGGCCAGCGCCGCGATCTTGCGCGCCTCGCTCAATCCGCCGCACCACGACAGGTCGAGCATCACCACGCCGGCGACGCCGGTCTCGAGGTATTCGCGGAACGAATGCGTGTAGGCCAGCGTCTCCGACGCGCAGATCCAGGCCTTGCTGTGCGGCGCGTAGTCGCGCAGGTCGCCGATGTTGTCGAGACGGAACGGGTCCTCGTGCCAGTAGGTGTCGAACTCGGCCAGACGCGCGGCGAGCTTCTTCGCCATCGGCAGGCTCCACAACGAATGAAACTCCACCATGATGTCCATCTTGTCGCCGACGGCGCGCCGGATGCGGGCAAACGGCTCCAGCGCCGTCGCGAGCTCCGCCGGGCTGATGTCGAGGCCGCCGGTGCGTTCCGCCGCAATGTCGAACGGCCAGATCTTCATGCCGGTGATGCCCTGCTCCAGCAGTGACAGCGCGAGCTCGTCGGCGCGGTTCAGGAACGCATCGAGATCCTCGTAGGGTCCGCCGGTCGCGCCGGCGTGCCAGTTGGCGACCGACTGCGCGCGCGCGTCGCGGATGTACTTGTAGCCGGCGCAGGTGTTGTAGACGCGGATCGAATCGCGAGAGCGGCCGCCGAGCATGTCGGCCACCGGCTTGCCGTGCGCCTTGCCGAAGAGATCCCACAGCGCGATGTCGACCGCCGAGTTGCCGCGCGTCTCCACCCCGGCCGAGCGCCAGCCGAGGTAGTTGGCGAGCGCTCCGTTGATCGCCTCGATCCGCCCCGGATCGCGCCCGATGAGCTTCGGCGCAACGGTCTCATGCAGGTAGGCCTCGACGGCGGCGGCGCCCATGAAGGTCTCGCCCAGTCCCACCAACCCTTCGTCGGTGTGGAGCCGGACCCAGAGCAGGTTGGCGAACTCCGAAAGGCGCAGCGTTTCCAGCGCGGTGATCTTCATCGGCGTCCCCGGTTGGTGTTCGGTGTGCCGCTCAGCGCAGGGGCCGGGCGAAGCGCTCCAGCGCGGACGCCGTCGGCGTCGATCCCGCGCCGGGCAGTTCGGGGCGCGCGAACCAGCCGTCGTCGACGCGGATCGGCTCGACGAAGTGATCCTTGATCCACGGGATGTACTCCAGCACCGACGTCGCCGGATGCGCGTACGACAGGTGGACGTGCACCTGGCCCATGTCGCCGGCGTGTGCCGCCACCGGCAGGCGGCGCGAGTGCGCACTGTCGGCGACTTGCAGGAATTCCGTGATGCCGCCCAGACGGGTGACGTCCGGCTGCACGTAGTGGACGGCGCCGGCCGCGAGGAACGCCTCGAACGCGTCGGCGGTGTAGAGCTGCTCGCCCAGCGCGATCGGGATCGACGTGCTGCGTGCAAGCGCCGCGTGCGACGCGACGTCGTCGTACCACAGCGGCTCCTCGAACCAGTGGACGTCGAAGGCTTCGGCCCGCGCACAGAACCGCTGGCAGGTCGGCAGGTCCCACTTGCCGTTGCCGTCGATCGCCAGCGTCGGCGCCGGACCGATCGCCTTGCGAACCGCTTCGAGCCGCTCGAGGTCGACGCCAGGCCGATCGTGCCCGACCTTGATCTTGACGCCGCGGAACCCGTCGACCTCGACCGCCCGCCGGCAGCCGTCGACCAGCGCCTGCAGGGAGAACGACAGCCAGCCGACGTCGGTGTTGTACGCCTGCAGCCGCTCGCGCAACGGACCGCCCAGCAGGTGCCAGAGCGGGACGCCGGCAGCCTTGGCGCGCAGATCCCACAACGCGACGTCGACGGCGGCAAGCGCAAGCTGCGTGATGCCGGCGCGCCCGACCCACTGCAGTGCCGGTGCGCGGGCAAGCTTCAGCCACAGACGCCGACCCTCGCTCGCATCCTCGCCCTGCAGCAACGGGGCGTAGCAGTTGCCGATGCAGTCGGTGATCAGCCGATCGGAGGCGAGGTCGGCGTGGGTGCCGGTGAAGCCGTAGCCTTCGTGGCCGCCGCTGGTGCGCAAGCGGACACCGACGACGCCCCAGTGCGTGATCCGGTGCGTCGAATCCGCGATCGCGTCGCGGTTCAACGGCATGTGCAGGATCAGCGGCTCGACCGCAATGATTTTCATCGTCAGCCCGCCGATGAAGCGCCGGGACGCGCGCCTGCGCATCCCGGCTCTGCCCGTTGCCGGGCCGGATGCAGCATCAGCTGCGGCGGATCTTCGCCAGTTCGGCGTTCATCTTGTCGACGGTCTCCTTGCCGATCGTCGGCGTGTGCTTTTCGTAGACCGGCTTGACCGCGTCGCGCATGCGCTTCTGCTCGGCCGGGGTGATCTCGTTGACGGTCATCCCCTTGGTCTTCAGATCGCCCAGCGCCTTGTCCGACAGCGCGCGCGACACCTTGCGCTGCTCGTCGCGCCCCTGGATCGAGCAATCGGACAGCGTCTTCTGCTCGGCCGGCGAGAGCTTGTCCCAGAGCTGCTTCGAGTACAGCACCATGAACGGCGTATAGGCATGGCGGGTCACCGACAGGTACTTCTGCACTTCGTAGAACTTCGACGTGTCGATGGTGACGAACGGATTCTCCTGGCCGTCGATCGCCTTGGTCTCGAGCGCCGGGAACACCTCGCCGAACGCCATCGGCACCGGGTTGGCGCCCACGGTCTTGAAGGTGTCGAGGAACACGGTGTTCTGCATCACGCGCACCTTGAGGCCGGGGAAGTCCTCGACCCTGGTCACCGGCTTCTTCGAGTTGGTGAGGTTGCGGAATCCGTTTTCCCAGTAGGCGAGGTTGACGAGGCCCACCGTCTGCATCTTGTCGGAGATGTACTTGCCGAACTCGCCGTCGAGGATCGCGTCGGCCTCCTTCTCGTTGGAGAACAGGAACGGCAGATCGAACACGCCGAGGTCCGGCAGGATGCCGATCAGCGGCGAGGTCGACGTGATCACCATTTCCTGCGTTCCGGAGCGAAGCGACTGGGTCGCCTGCAGGTCGCCGCCGAGCGCGCCGCCCCAGAAACCCTGGATCTTCATCTTGCCGCCGGACTTCTCGGTGGCGCAGGCGGCCATCTTCGCGACGCCGTTGCCGACCGGATGTTCCTGGTTGACGCCGTTGGACAGGCGGATCGTGCGTTCGGTGAACTGCGCCTGGGCAGGCAACGCGAGCGCCGCGGCGGCAATGCCGGCGGCGATGAGGGTCGGACGGAACTTCATGAGTATCTCCTGGGGACGGGGTGGCGCGCCCGCGCGCGCCTTCACCACTGGAATGGAAGGCCCATGAAGAGCCGGTACGGCCACATCACGAGCTGCGGGACGAAAATCAGCAGGAACAGGACGATCGACTGCGTGAACAGGAACGGGTTGACGCCGCGCATCACCTCGGTCATCGATACCCGGGCCACGCCGCTGACCACGTTCAGCACGATGCCCACCGGCGGCGTGATCAGGCCGATGGCGTTGTTGATGATGAACAGCACGCCGAAATAGACCGGGTCGATGCCCGCCTGCTTGACCAGCGGCATCAGCACCGGCGTGAGGATCAGCACCGTCGGCGTGAAATCGAGCGCGGTGCCGACGATCAGGACCAGCATCATCATCGCGACCATCATCAGCGTCTTGTTGGCGATCAGCGGCTCGAGCACGCTGCCGAGCTCGCCGGGGATGTTGGCCTGCGTGATCAGCCACGAGGAAATGCCGCAGGCGGCGACCAGGAACATCACCACCGCGGTCATCTTGGCGGCGGCCAGCACCACGTCGTAGAGCTGCGACAGCTTGAGTTCCTTGTAGATGAACACGCCGACGATCGCCGCATAGACGACCGCCACGACGGCTGCCTCGGTGGGCGTGGCCCAGCCGAAGCGGATCGAGCCCAGCACGAAGATCGGCATCACCAGCGCAAACGCGCCGTCACGCAGCGTTTGCAGCCGATGCGTCCAGCTCCGGCGAGGCATCGTGGTCAGCGTCTCCTTGCGCGACACCCACCACCAGGCGACGAACAGCGACAGGCCGAGCAGAACCCCGGGAACGACGCCGGCGACGAACAGCCGCGGAATCGAGACGTTGGCGGCGACGCCGAAGACGACAAACCCGATCGACGGCGGGATCACCGGCGCGACGATTCCTCCAGCGGCGATCAGGCCCGCCGAGCGCGGAATGTTGTAGCCGGCTTCGCGCATCATCGGGATCAGGATCGCGGCGAGCGCTGCGGTGTCCGCAGCGGCCGAGCCCGACAGCGAGGCCATGATGATGGCGGCGACGATCGCCACGTAGCCGAGGCCGCCGTGCCGATGGCCGATCAGCGCCAGCGCGAAGTTGACGATCCGCTTCGACAGCCCGCCCGCGTTCATCAACTCGCCGGCGAGCAGGAAGAAGGGGATCGCGAGCAGGACGAACGAGTCGGCACCGTCGAGGATCTTCTGGGCGACGATCTGGCTGTCGTAGATGCCCAGATAAGTCATCAGCGCGATGCCGCAGATGACCAGCGCGAACGCGACCGGCACACCGATCGCCATCGCCCCCATCAGCGACACCAGGAAGATGGTGACGGTCATGGCAGCGCGGCTCCGCGTCGCGTCATTCGAGGCCCCGCTTGATGTGCGCCGCCTCGTCCAGCTCGAACGTGCCGGCGAAGATGGCGAGCTCGCGCTCGGTCACATTCCCGGTGAACGCCCGCAGCAGCCGCATCAGCACCATCAGCCCGATGGCGACGCTGGTGAAGTAGCCGACACCGAACACCCACAGCATCGAGATGCCGGTGACGGTCGCGACGTTGCTCGCATTGACGGCGGCCTGCTGCAACGTGCCCCAGAAGAACACCGCGCAGCAGAACAGGATCAGCGCGTCCGAGGTCACCATGCAGGCGAGCCTTCCGTTGCGCCCGAACTTTCCGACCAGCATGTCGACGCCGAGGTGCAGGTGCTCGCGCATCACGACGACGGCGCCGATGAAGGTCAGCCAGACGAAGAAGAAACGGGACATCTCCTCGGAAACGTCGATGCCGGAGTCGACGGTCCAGCGCAGGACGACGTTGCCGAACACCATCAGCACCATCGCCGACAGCAGAACGACCATCAGCCGCTCGAGATAGAGGAAGAACTTCGCCTCGAGCTTCGCGAGGCCGTCCGGCAGCATGTTCAAGCGTGGACCTCCGCCGCGGTGAACACGCCGCTGCCGATCCCGCCCTCGATGTCGGCACGGGCCGACTCGATCAGTGCCGACGTCGCCGCCTCGGCCAGCTCGGGTTTACGCGCGACGATCGCGTCGAGCAGCCGGCGATGCGCCGGAAGCGAGGCGCGGGCACCCGCGAGACTCCTCACCGACAGCCGGAACGAGACGCGCAGGAGTGCCGAGAACACCGGCGCCATCCCGGCGATGAACTGGTTGTGCGTCGCGTTGAGCAGGCTCTCGTGGAACGCGACGTCGGACTGCAGGTAGTGGCCGTGGCCGTTCGCGCCGCGGACCATGCAACGATAGGCTTCTTCGGCGGCGGCAATGTCGTCGCCGGTCGCGGCGCGCGCGGCGAGCCGTGCCGCCGCGGGCTCGATCGCCAGCCGGAGCTCGACCAGGTCACGGACGAAGGCCTCGTCGACGCCGGCTTCGAGCCGCCAGTTGACGACGTCGGGATCGAAGTGGTTCCACGCCGAGCGCGGACGCACCCGCGTCCCGAGGCGGGGCCCGGTGACCACCAGTCCCTTGGCCGCCAGCATCTTCAGCGCTTCGCGCACCACGGTTCGGCTAACGGCCAGCTCCTCGCCGAGGGCCGGCTCGATGGGAAGCGTGTCGCCCGGAGCGTAGCGCCCACCGACGATCCACGCAGCGATCCTGTCGACGGTGGCCCGCCGGCGTTCGGTGCGGTGCATGGCCATCATGATATTCGTATGATGATTGATGTCAACCTGCAGCGGGGCCGGATGCCCGGCCCGGCCCGGCGCCGTCGCCCGACGTCAGAGCGCCGTCGCGAGCGGGCGTGACGGCTTGCCGGCGACGGCGAGCCCGACGGCGGTCAGTTCGTCCCAGGCGTTGCCGCGGCCGATGCCTTTCGCGAGCGCGTCGAGCCGCGACAGCGCGCGCAGCAGCGGCACGATATCGGCGGCGCGCAGGCGCTTCGCCGCGCGTTCGAGCGCGCCCTGCCGCTTGCCCCAGACGCGCGCGTTCCTGATCGCGGTGGCGACCGGCGTGCCGGCCGCGACGGCGTCGACGACCGACGCCAGCGCGTGCAGGTCCTCGCCGAGCTGCCACAGCAGCAGTGGCATGCCCTCGCCCTCGGCCTTCAGTGCGGCGACGATCCGCACGACGCGCGCCGCGTCGCCGGAAAGCCACGCCTCGGAAAGCTGGAACACGTCGTAGCGCGCGACGTCGGCGACGGCGTGTTCGACGGCGTCGTGGGCGAGCTCGCCTTCGGGCAGTAGCAGCCCGAGTTTCTCGATCTCCTGCTGCGCCGCGAACAGGTTGCCCTCGCAGCGGTCGCCGAGGAACGCCAGCGTCTCGCGGCTCGCACGCTGCTTCTGCCGCCCGAGCCTTGTCGCGATCCACTGCGGCAGTTCGACGCGGTCGAGCGGGTAGACGGTGACCGCCACGCCCGCGCCGGTCAGCGCCGAGAACCACGCCGACGCCTGCGCCGCCTTGTCGAGGCGCGGCAACGTGACGAGCGTCACGTGGTCCGAATTCGGGTTCGCCGCGTACGCTTCGAGCGCCTTCGCGCCTTCGACGCCGGGCTTGCCAGTGGGGATCCGCAGGTCGACCAGCTTGCGGCCGCCGAAGAGTCCGATGTTCGCGTTGGCGGCCATGAACGCGTCCCACTTGAAGCCCTGCTCGGCGACCAGCACCTCGCGCTCGTCGCAGCCGGCCTTTCGCGCTGCCGCCCGGATCGCGTCGCCGGCCTCGATCGCCAGCAGCGGCTCGTCGCCGTGGACGACGTAGATCGACGCGAGCGTGCGCTCGAGATGCGCGGCGAGCTGGTCGAGGCGGAGGTTCATCGCGGTTCGAGGTCGGCGCCCGGGCGCGCGGCGTGTGCGGTGTCGTTGCGCAGCGCGGTGGCGGGCGTGCGGCGCCGGTACGGAATGGCCGCTACGCGGGCTTCTTCGCCGCCTGCAGCCGGCGGACGAGCTGCTGGACGGCGTCGGATTGCATCTCGCGCAGGAGCTGCGCTTCCTGCAGCTCGCGGGCGAGGATCTGCGATTCGCTGTACGCGTAGGTGCGGCGGACGACGATCTCGGCCGCGGGCAGCCAGTCGCGGCCCTCGGCGTCGTGGAGCCGGAACGAAACGCGCTTGATCAGCAGGAACTCGCTGACGCGGCCGCCGCCGGACAAGGACAGCACCGACTTGTCGTCGACGACGGGCGCGATGTCGAGGATCGCTTCTGCGGCAGTGGCGCTGTCGGCGACCGTCGTGCCGACGAGCGCGCGCTTGACCTCGACGGCGATCGGCGCCGCCGGCGCCGTGGAGACGAACACCGACTTGAACGGGTAGCTCGCGTCGCCGCGCAGGTGGAAGCCGCAGCCGGCGAC
>JBDTVU010000042.1:0-25027 GCA_040007035.1 Betaproteobacteria bacterium
CCTGGCCGTGGATGTTGGTCGGGATGCCGCCCATCTGGTAGTGGATCGTCGGCACCACGGGGATCGGTTCCTTGATGCAGTCGACGTTCGCGAACTTGATCGCAATGTCGCGGATCGACGGCAGCCGCTTCAGGATCACCTCGGGGCCGAGGTGGTCGAGCTTCAGCAGCACGTAATCCTTGTTCGGGCCGCAGCCGCGGCCTTCCTTTATTTCCTGGTCCATCGACCGGCTGACGACGTCGCGCGAGGCCAGGTCCTTGGCGTTGGGCGCGTAGCGCTCCATGAACCGCTCGCCGTTGCAGTTGAGGAGGATCCCGCCCTCGCCGCGGACGCCCTCGGTGATCAGCACGCCGGCGCCGGCGACACCCGTCGGATGGAACTGCCAGAACTCCAGATCCTGCAGCGGGAGCCCCGCGCGGGCGACCATGCCGAGGCCGTCGCCGGTGTTGATGAACGCGTTGGTGCTGGCGGCGAAGATGCGGCCGGCGCCGCCGGTCGCGAGCAGCGTCGCCTTCGCCTGCAGGACCGATACCTCGCCGGTCTCCATCTCCAGCGCGACGACGCCGAGCACGTCGCCGTCGGCGTCGCGGACGAGGTCCAGCGCCATCCATTCGACGTAGAACCGGGTGCGCGCACGGACGTTGCGCTGGTACAGCGTGTGCAGCATCGCGTGGCCGGTGCGGTCGGCGGCAGCGCAGGCGCGCTGCACCGGCTTCTCGCCAAAGTTCGCCATGTGGCCGCCGAACGGGCGCTGGTAGATCGTGCCGTCGGCATTGCGATCGAACGGCATCCCGAAGTGCTCGAGCTCGTAGACGACCTGCGGCGCCATCCTGCACATGTACTCGATCGCGTCCTGGTCACCGAGCCAGTCGGAGCCCTTGATCGTGTCGTACATGTGCCAGAGCCAGCTGTCCTCCGCCATGTTGCCGAGCGCCGCGCCGATGCCGCCCTGCGCCGCGACGGTGTGCGAGCGCGTCGGGAACACCTTCGACAGCACCGCGACCGACAGCCCGGCTTCGGCAAGCTGCAGCGACGCGCGCATGCCGGAGCCGCCGGCACCGACGACGAGGGCGTCGAACTTGCGAACGGGCAGCGCCGCCATGCTACTTCCCTCCCCAGAGGATCTGGATCGTCCAGCCAAGGTACGCGACGAGCAGCGCGATCGTCGTCGTCTGCAGCATGAGCCGCAGTCCCGTCGGCTTGACGTAGTCCATGAAGATCTCGCGTGCACCGACCCAGGCGTGCCAGAGCAGCGCAACCATCGTCAGGAACGACGCGATCTTGAATCCGCCGTGCGCGAACAGCGCGCGCCAGAGCTCGTAGCCGATCCCGCCGTTGACGAGGGCGATCGCGGCGAGGAGCAGCGCATAGAGCGCCATCACCACCGCGGTCACCCGCTGCACGAGCCAGTCCCTGAGCCCGTAATGGGCGCCCACCGCATGCCGAGGCGTCACCACAGCTTCATCCCCACTACCAGCGTCAGCGCGAGGCTGACAACGAACACGACGACGCTCGACCGCCGCGCCGGCGCGAGCTCGACGCCGACCTGCACGTCGAGCAGCAGGTGACGAATCCCGGCGCACAGGTGGTGGAGGAAAGCCCACGCCGCCGCGATCAGCAGGAGCTTCGCGAGCGGATGCGCGAGCGCGGCCTCGAGCGCGCCCCACGACTCGCGCGAGGCGAGGCTCGCGCTGACCGCGTACAGCAGGAGCGGGATGCCGAACAGCAGCATCAGCGCGCCGGTCACCCGGTGCAGGAACGAGACCACGCTCGGAATCGGCATCCGGATGCGCGGGAGGTCGAGGTAGACCGGGCGCGGCTTGGCCGCGGGGCGATCAAGGCTGGGCATGGCGGGACTTGGCGCGGAAGATGGAACAGCAGACGGAACCACCGGCGACACCGGCGCCGGGCCGCGACGGCGCCACAGACGGCGCACGGCGGGGCGCCGGACGGCAGGACGGACTCCGGTGACGATGCATGGTCGCGCTCCGCAGGGCCCGGCGGAAACGCGCACGGAACCGGCGCGTCGGGGCGTGCTCCGGTTCCACCGCGCACGCGCCGGCGGGCATTGTGCACAGCGGAAAAGTATACCGCGATTCGGCGCCCGGCGACGCGCGTCGCGAGCCTGCGGAGGCCCGTTTCTGCGTCTGCAGAATTCGTCGCGCCATGTCAGCCGAGCTCGTTCAGGTAATGGTGGTTCTGCGTCGCGCAGAGCCCGCGCCGCCACTCGACCGGCCGTTCGCCGTAGGTGTAGGTCACCCGCTCGACGGCGAGCAGCGGCGCGCCGGGCGCGACGGCGAGGATGCGTGCCGACGCGGCGTCAGCGGCGATCGCCTTCAGTTTCTCCTGCGCCTTCAGCATCCGCACGCCGAACTCGGTCTCGAAGAAGCTGTACATCGAGCCGCGATACGCTTCGGCGCGGGCCCTGGTCAGGCCCTTGAACGGCGTGGCGGGCAGCACGATGTCGTCGAGGATGACCGGCGCGCCGGCAAATTCGAGCACGCGCCGGAGCATGAACACCGGGTCGCCCGGCTTCAAGTCGAGCAGCCGCGCGACGTCGGCGGTCGCCTTGCCGCGGCGGACGTCGAGCAGCCGCGACGCCGGCGTTTCGTCGCGGCCGTCGTTGCGGCGGATCCGCAGGAACCGGAACAGCGACGCCTTCTCCTCGGTGTGCGTTGCGACGTACGTTCCCTTTCCCTGCCGCCGTACGACGAGGTTGTCGGCAGCGAGCGCGTCGATCGCCTTCCTCACCGTGCCCTGCGAAACGCCGTAGCGTGATGCCAGCAAGGTCTCGCTGGGGATCGCCTCGCCGGGGTTCCATTCACCCGCCTCGAGGCTCTTCTCGAGCAGCACCTTTATCTGCAGGTACAGCGGCTGGAACGACGGCGAAGGGCTGGACATGGACATCGCGAAAGGAGTGCCGGGACCGGCGCCGCCCGGACGCGGACGGCACCGGCATTATTGGCCGACGGCGCACCGGTTGTCTATCTCGTGTCTTATATCATTTATAAGACATAAGACTTGTTTGACACGCTGCAGCACGGGCGCCTACAATCGTCGCCATCGGCGACCCGCTCCGGGCTCCGGCTCGGCCGGTCGCGGCGCCGCACCCGCAAAGCCCGCTCGCTCGACACCCTTCCCGGCCCGACCGGAACGCACCCGCCGCACCCCACCCGCGCCTCGTCACACTACCCGCGCCCATTGTTCTTCGGAGGAGCCTTGCCATGAAGAAGCCCGTTCGCGTTGCTGTCACCGGCGCCGCCGGCCAGATAGGCTACAGCCTGCTGTTCCGGATCGCCGCCGGCGAAATGCTGGGCCCCGACCAGCCCGTCATCCTGCAGATGCTGGAGCTGCCGATCGACAAGGCGCAGGCCGCGTTGAAGGGCGTGATGATGGAGATCGAGGATTGCGCCTTCCCGCTGGTGACGGGGATGGTCGGCACCGCAGACCCGGCCGTCGCGTTCAAGGATGCCGAGGTCGCGCTGCTGGTCGGCGCCAAGCCGCGCGGCCCCGGAATGGAGCGCAAGGACCTGCTGATGGAGAACGCGAAGATCTTCATCGAGCAGGGCAAGGCGCTCGACGCCGTCGCCGGCCGCAACGTCAAGGTGCTGGTCGTCGGCAACCCCGCCAACACCAACGCGTACATCGCGATGAAGTCGGCGCCGTCGCTGCCGAAGAAGAACTTCACCGCGATGCTGCGGCTCGACCATAACCGCGCGCTGTCGCAGCTCGCGGCGAAGTCGGGCCAGCCGGTCGGCGCGATCGAGAAGCTCACCGTCTGGGGCAACCACTCGCCGACGATGTACGCCGATTACCGGTTCGCGACTGTCGACGGCAAGGCGCTGCCGGCGCTGATCAACGACGAGGACTGGAACCGCAACACGTTCCTGCCGACGGTCGGCAAGCGCGGCGCGGCGATCATCGCCGCCCGCGGGCTGTCGTCGGCCGCTTCGGCCGCCAACGCCGCCATCGACCACGTCCGCGACTGGCTGCTCGGCAGCAACGGCAAGTGGGTCACGATGGGCATCCCGTCCGACGGCAGCTACGGCATTCCGGCGGACGTGATGTACGGCTGCCCGGTCACGACGGCGAATGGCGAATACACGCGTGTCCAGGGACTCGCCATCGACGCGTTCTCGCGCGAAAGGATGGACGCGACGCTGAAGGAGCTCGAGGAAGAGCGCGCTGGCGTCGCCTCGCTCCTCGGCTGATCCGGCGCGATCCTCCCGCGCGCGACCGGCCGCGATGAACGTCCCGTTGTCGCCGCAGGCGGCGCTCTACGGCCGCGACCGGCCGCTGCCGGTGCTGCCGCCGTGCGTCCACTACGCCGGGAGCGAGCGTTTCGTCCGCAAGGCGCTGCAACTGCAGGCCGAGCGCGGGCCGGTGTTCGACGTCGCCGCCGACTGCGAGGACGGCGCTCCGGTCGGCGGCGAGCGCGACCATGCGCGGATGCTGGCGCGGCTGATCGCGGGCAGCGACAACCGCTACGACCGCGCCGGCGCGCGCGTCCACGACGTCGGGCATCCGGAGGCGGCCGCCGAACTGGCAATCCTGATCGGCGACGCCGGCGACCGGCTGGCGTTCGTCACGCTGCCGAAGGCCGAGTCGGCCGGCGACGTGGCGCGCTTCCTCGACGCCGTCGCGCTGGAAACGGCGCGCTGCGGCCTCGGCCGCGAAATCCCCGTCAGCGTGATGATCGAGACCCACGGCGCCGTCCGCGATGCCTGGGCCATCGCCGCACTGCCAGGCGTGATCAGCCTCGACTTCGGCACGCTCGATTTCGTCAGCGCGCACCACGGCGCGATCCCGTCCAGCGCGATGGAGAGCCCGGGCCAGTTCGACCACCCGCTCGTCCGCCGCGCCAAGTGCGAAATGGCCGCGGCGGCACTCGCGCACGGCGTCGTCCCCGCGCATGGCGTCACCCGCGCGCTGACCGACACCGACGCCGTCTACGCTGACGCCCGGCGCGCCCGCGACGAGTTCGGATTCCTGCGGATGTGGAGCATTCATCCGGCGCAGATCGACGGAATCGTCCGCGCGATGCAGCCGTCCGCCGGCGAGATCGACGAAGCCGCGGCGTTGCTCGCCGCGGCGCAGGCAGCGGCGTGGGCGCCGCTCGACGTCGGCGGCAAGCTCCACGACCGCGGATCGTATCGGTATTGCTGGTCGGTCCTGCAACGCGCGCACGCCGGCGGCGCCGCGCTGCCCGCGGCGGCGGCCGGCTTCTTCGCCGCGGCGTCACCCGACGCGCGGCGCGCGAGTCCGTAGCTTGCGATGGCAACGCCCATTGCCGGCGAACGCGTGCGCGCCGATGCCGAGTGCCGCAATCGTGGCTATGATGGCGGTCCGACCGGCGCGCGCCGGTCGCGACGACCGAGGAAGATGCCATGACGACGTCCCGGGTACTCGCCGCCGCTCTCGCGATCGCCGCGCTGGCGTCGGCTGCACCGCTCCCGGCTGCCGCTGCCGACTATCCGACGCTCAGGAACGGCCAGTGGGAGCTGACGACGACGAACTCCATCTCCGGCGGCGCGCCGCGCAAGATGACGCTGTGCCTCGACGCGTCGACGCAGAAGGCAATGCTCGACATGAGCGTCGGCATGCAGAAGGAGTTGTGCAACCGCTCGGACATGCGGCGGGAAGGCTCGAGATACATCACCGATGCCGAGTGCAAGCTCGGCGAGTCGGTGATCAAGTCGCACGGAGTGATGGCGATGACCGGCGACACCGCCTATCGCTTCGAATCGTCGGCGACCTACGATCCGCCGCTGATGAAGGACGTCCGCGAGTCGAAGAGCGTGATCGAGGGCCGGCACACCGGCGCCTGCCGCGACGGCCTGCAACCCGGCGACATGGTCACGCCCGGCGGCCGGACGATCAACCTCAATCAGCTCCCGCGCCCCCCGGCGCAAGGCAAGTAACGCTGCGCCAGCCCGGCCCCGAGCGAAACCACGCCAACCCGCGCGCCACCACGACGCCACGTAGAAGAGGACCGACGATGAGCCACAATCTTTTCAACTCGTTGCAGGAGTTCAAGCTTGCCTCCGGCGGCACCGGCAAGTACTACTCGCTGCCCGCGCTGGAGAAGGCCGGCGTCGGCCGCATCTCGCGGCTGCCGGTCTCGATCCGCATCGTGCTGGAGAGCGTGCTGCGCAACTGCGACGGCCGGAAGGTCGCCGAGGAGCACGTGCGCCAGCTCGCCAACTGGGGCCCGACCGGCACGCGCACTGACGAGATCCCGTTCGTCGTCGCCCGCGTCGTGCTGCAGGACTTCACCGGCGTGCCGCTCCTGGCCGACCTCGCCGCAATGCGCAACGTGGCGAAGGACATGGGCAAGAACCCGAAGATGATCGAGCCGCTGGTGCCGGTCGACCTCGTCGTCGACCACTCGGTGATGATCGACTACTTCCGCCGGCCCGACGCGCTCGACCTCAACATGAAGCTCGAGTTCGAGCGCAACGGCGAGCGCTACGAGTTCATGAAATGGGGGATGCAGGCGTTCGACACGTTCAAGGTCGTCCCGCCCGGCATCGGCATTGTCCACCAGGTCAACCTCGAGTACCTCGCACGCGGCGTCCACCAGAAGGACGGGGTCTTCTATCCCGACACGCTGGTCGGCACCGACAGCCACACGACGATGATCAACGGCATCGGCGTCGTCGGCTGGGGTGTGGGCGGCATCGAGGCCGAGGCCGGGATGCTCGGCCAGCCCGTCTACTTCCTGACGCCCGACGTCGTCGGCGTCGAGTTGACCGGAAAGCTCAACGAAGGCATCACCGCGACCGACCTCGTGCTGACCGTCACCGAGATGCTGCGCAAGGAGAAGGTGGTCGGCAAGTTCGTCGAGTTCTTCGGCGAGGGCACGGCGTCGCTCGCCGTGCCGGATCGGGCGACGATCGCCAACATGGCGCCCGAGTACGGCGCGACGATGGGCTTCTTCCCGGTCGACGACGCGACCATCGACTACCTGAAGGCCACCGGCCGCACCAACACCGAGCTCGATGCGTTCGCGTCGTACTTCAAGGCGCAGGGCCTCTACGGCATCCCGCGCGCCGGCGACATCGACTACACGAAGGCGGTCAAGCTCGACCTCGCGTCGATCAAGCCCTCGCTCGCCGGGCCGAAGCGCCCGCAGGACCGGATCGAGATGGGCAATCTCAAGTCGACGTTCAGCGGGCTGTTCAGCGCGCCGGTGGCGGAAAACGGCTTCGGCCAGCCGGCGGCGAAGCTCGCGCCGCGACTGAAGACGAAGGACAACGTCGACATCGGCAATGGCGACGTGCTGATCGCCGCGATCACGTCGTGCACCAACACGTCGAACCCTGGCGTGCTGCTCGCCGCCGGCCTGCTCGCGAAGAAGGCGGTCGAGAAAGGGCTGACGGTCAAGCCGCACATCAAGACCTCGCTCGCGCCCGGATCGCGCGTGGTCACCGACTATCTGACGAAGGCGGGCCTCTTGCCGTGGCTGGAGAAGCTCGGCTTCGGCGTCACCGCCTACGGCTGCACGACCTGCATCGGCAACGCCGGCGACCTGACGCAGGAGATCAACGAAGCGATCAACGCCAACGACCTGGTCTGCGCCGCCGTGCTGTCCGGCAACCGCAACTTCGAGGCGCGGATCCACCCGAACCTCAAGGCGAACTTCCTCGCCTCGCCGCCACTCGTCGTCGCCTATGCGATCGCGGGTACGGTGCTGGCTGACCTGACGACCGAGCCCGTCGGCGTCGGCAAGGACGGCCCGGTCTACCTCAAGGACATCTGGCCAACGTCGCACGAGATCGCCGCGGTCATGGGCTTCGCCAAGGATCCGGCGATCTACCGGACGCTCTACGGCGATCTGCCCAACGCCAACCCGCTGTGGAAGGGCATCGCCGGCGCGACCGGACAGGTCTATGACTGGCCGGCGTCGACGTACATCGCCAAGCCGCCGTTCTTCGAGGGCTTCAAGATGACGACCGAGAAGAGCGGCGACATCAAGGGCGCGCGCGCGCTCGGCATTTTCGGCGACTCGGTGACGACCGACCACATCAGCCCCGCCGGCTCGATCAAGCCGACGTCGCCGGCCGGCATCTTCCTGCTCGAGAACGACGTGTCGGTCGTCGACTTCAACAGCTACGGCTCGCGCCGCGGCAACCACGAGGTGATGATGCGCGGCACGTTCGCCAACGTCCGCATCAAGAACCTGATGCTCGCGGCGAAAGCCGACGGCACCCGCGTCGAGGGCGGCGTCACGCTGTACCAGCGGGGTGACGGAACCGAGGGCGAAAAGCTCGCGATCTACGACGCGGCGATGAAGTACATCGCGGCCGGCACGCCGACGGTCATCTTCGGCGGCGAGGAGTACGGCACCGGCAGCTCGCGCGACTGGGCGGCCAAGGGCACGCAGCTCCTCGGCGTGAAGGCGGTAATCGCGAAGAGCTTCGAGCGGATCCACCGGTCGAACCTCGTCGGGATGGGCGTGCTGCCGTGCCAGTTCAAGGGCGCCGACACCGTCGCCTCGCTCGGCATCGCCGGCGACGAGACGTTCGACATCACCGGCATCGAGGGCGCGATCAAGCCGCAGATGGACGTGACGCTGACGATCCGTCGCAAGGACGGCACGACGATGAGCCTGCCGGTGCTGCTGCGGATCGACACGCCGATCGAGGTCGATTACTACCTGAACGGCGGCATCCTGCCGTTCGTGCTGCGCGAACTGGTGGCGACGGCAGCGTAAACTGCGGCTCTCACGTTGCTGCGCGGGCCGGTGGCGCAAGCCTGCCGGCCCGTTTCGTTCGACCTCCATGATGGCGTTCCTCACTCATGCGCCCGGTTCCGCGCGCGCCGCGCCGCGATGACCGGAGACGACCACCCGCTGCGCCGCGCGCTGCCGCTGTTCCTGTTCGCCGGCCTGTGCCTGTCCTCGCTCGACGCGACGGCGAAATGGCTCGTCCGCGACCATTCGCTGCTGCTGATCGTGTGGGCGCGCTACGCCGGCCAGATGCTGGTCGTGACGCCGTTCGCCTGGCATCGTGCGGGGTCCGGATTCTGGCGGACCCGCCGGCTGCCGCTGCAGCTCCTGCGGTCGACGCTCCTGCTCGGGGCGACGCTATGCTTCTTCGCGGCATTGCGCTACCTGCCGATCGCCGAGGCGTCGGCGGTATCGTTTCTCGCCCCGGTCGTTATCGTCATCCTGTCCGGCCCGATGCTGGGCGAACGGCCCAACCGGTGGCGCTGGATCACGGCGTCCACCGGATTGGCAGGCGTCCTGATCCTGCTGCGGCCGGGCTCGGCGGTGTTTCATCCGGCCGCCGTGCTGCTCCTCGGCATGGCACTGTGCAACGCCCTCTACCAGATACTCACCCGCAAGCTCGCCGACGAGAGTGCGCATGCGACGTTGTTCTACAGCGGGCTCGTCGGCACCGTCGGCGTGACGCTGGTGCTGCCGTGGGCCCTCGCCGAGGGGATGCCGACGGCGGGCGATGCCGCGCTGCTGCTCACGCTTGGGCTCTTCGCGGGCCTCGGACACTGGGCGCTCATCGGGGCGTACCTGCGCGCGCCGGCGTCGCTGCTGACGCCGTTCACCTATCTGCAGATGCTTTGGGCGACCGCCTACGGAGAGTTCGTCTTCGGCCAGCATCCGGACAGCGCGTCGGCCGCCGGCATGGCCGTCATCGTCGCCAGCGGCCTGCTGCTCGCCTGGGCCGAGCGCCGGCGCGTGCCGGTCGCCTGAATCGACACCCGCGCCGCGATGCCTGCCGCCCCGCCGACGTTACGCCCCGGACACCCGGGCCAGCGCACCCTCGTCGTGCTGGTCGGCTTCTACCTGATGCTGCAGCCGGTCTCCACCGACCTCTATCTCGCGTCGCTGCCGGGGCTTGGACGGACGTTCGGCGCGTCGGCGGCGACGGTTCAGCTCACGTTGTCGGTGTTCGTGCTGGGCTTCGGCGCGATGCAGATCGTCGTCGGCCCGATCGCCGACCGCTGGGGGCGGCGACCGGTATTGCTCGGCGGGCTCGCGCTGTTCGCGGCGGCGGCGATCGCCTGCGCGCTGGCGCCCACGATCGAGCTGCTGATCGCCGCCCGCTTCGTGCAGGCGATCGGCTGCTGCGCGGTGGTGGTCGGCGCCCGCGCGATCATCCGCGACGAGTACGACGCGTCGGCGGGGGCGAAGGTGATGGCGCAGGCGTCGTCGATTCTCGGCGTCGGCGCGGTCGCCGGGCCGATCCTCGGCAGCGCGCTCGAAGTCCGGTTCTCGCACTACGGCGCGTTCGTCGCCGGCGCGCTGATCGCCATGACGCTGTTCGCCGTGACGCTCGCCAAGCTCCCCGAGACGAACCCGCACCCGGACCGGCACGCACTGCGCCCGCGGGCACTCGCGGCCAACTACGCGCGCCTGCTCAAGTCGCGCGAGTTCCTCGCCTACACGCAGGCTGCCGGGATGTCATACGCCGGCCTGTTCGCGTACATCTCCGGGTCGTCGTACGTGCTGATCCGCGTGCTCGGCGTGCCGACGGCGGATTTCGGCTACGCCTTCTCGTTTTGCGTGTTCGGCTATCTGCTCGGGACGCTCGCCTGCCGGCGGCTGCTCGCCCACCGGTCGCTGGTGCGGACGCTGCGAGTCGGCGCGATGCTGCAGCTCGGCAGCGGCGCTGCGATGGCTACGCTCGCGGCGGCCGGCGCCCACCACTGGGCGGCCGTCGTCGGGCCGGTCGCCGCGTACTTCTTCGCCCACGGGATCGTGTTTCCGTGTGCGCAGGCCGGTGCGGTGGCGCCGTTCCCCCGCACAGCCGGCGCCGCCGCCGGGCTGCTCGGATTCCTGATGATGGTGCTGGCCGCGCTGGTCGGGGGCTGGATCGGGGCGTCGTATAACGGCACTGTCTATCCGATGGTGCTGACGATGGCGACGTTCAGCGCGCTCGTATTCGCGACCGTTTTCGGGTGGATCTCGAAGCTCCCGCCACCCGCCGCGTCGACCGAACTGCGGGCGCCGTGACCCGGCGCGACCGAGCGGGGTGCGCTCGGTGGCCGAATCGGTTAGAATCATCGGCTGACGGTCGCCTGCCGGGTTCCAGTGGCGGCCTGCCGTGAATGATCGGCTGTGACGAACCCATCGAGCCGTGCGTTAACTTTTTTCTCCAGGAGATACCGAACATGAAGTCCCGCCTGATCGCCGCACTCACCGCCGCCGCCCTCGCCCTGACGCTCGCCGCCTGCGGCGACAGCGCCAAGGAAACCGCCGCCAAGGCCGAAGCCGCCGCCAAGGAAGCCGCCGCGAAGACCGCCGCCGCCACCAAGGAAGCTGCGGACAAGGCCGCTGCTGCCGCCAAGGACGCTGCCGCCGCCACGACGGACGCTGCCACGAAGGCCGCCGACGCGACGAAGGATGCCGCCGGCAAGGCCGTCGATGCCGCGAAGGACGCCGCCGCGCCGAAGCAGTAACGTCGCGCGCGCGTCCGCCGCGCACGGGAAAACGCCGGCTCGTCGCCGGCGTTTTCTTTTTGCCCCGCGGCCGGCGCGCTCAGCCGTCGCTGCGTGCCGCGTGCCGCGCGATCCAGCGCGTCAGCGGCTTCCACTGCTCCCAGTCCTGCTCGGCGCGCGAGCGCGGCAGGTCGAACACCGACGCGCCGTCGCGCGCGCAGTGGACGTAGACCTGGGTGTCGCGCAGGTGGGTGATCAGCGGGAACTCGTAGCCCTTCAGGAACTCGTCGAGCTCGGCCGCGCTCACCGTCCGCGCGTCGACGCGCATCGCGACCAGCCCGACCGCCAGCGCGCCCTGCTTCACCGCCTTGTACTCCTCGATGTGGTCGAGGAAGCGCCGGGTCGCCGCGGTGTCGAAGACCGACGGCGACACCGGCACCAGCATCACGTCGGCGAAGCGGATGTTGTCCCGCAGCGCGTCGCCGTGAAGGCCCGCCGGGCTGTCGACGACGAGCCACTGCAGCCCCTCGTCCTTCACCGCCTTCTTCGCCGCCTCGGGCGGGATGCTCGCGATCCGCGGGAACAGCTCCGGGCGCCGCAGCAGCCACTGGGTCGACGATTGCTGCGGATCGTGGTCGGTGAGCCCGACCTTCTGCCGCCTCCCGGCTAGCCAGCCGGCGACATTGGTCGCGACCGTCGTCTTCCCGCTGCCGCCCTTTGGATTGGCGACGAGGATCGTCTGCATCGAAGTCTCCCCGAGGCCGGTGCGGCCCGTGCCGGCAATGGTAGCGCCAAACCGGGCCACTTCGTCCGCAACGCGCCCGCAAACGGCGTCCCGGCACCCCTCGGGCGGCCCGCCCGTCGCCGCGGCCGGACCTGGCACCGGTAAAATGGCGGTTCCCGCTGCCTGCCATGGACGATTCCGCCCTCCCCGCCGCCACGCCCGACGCCGCCGCAACACCGGCGTCGGCGCCCACGCGCGACCCGCGCCGCGCCGAGTTCGAGGCGAACAAGCTGAAGAAGCGGCTGCGCCGGCAGGTCGGCGAGGCGATCGGCGACTACGGGATGATCGTGCCGGGCGACCGGGTGATGGTGTGCCTTTCGGGCGGCAAGGACAGCTACGCGCTGCTCGACATCCTGCTGTCGCTCAAGGATCGCGCGCCGTTCGCATTCGAGGTGATCGCCGTCAACCTCGACCAGAAGCAGCCGGATTTTCCCGCTGATGTGCTTCCGCGCTACCTCAAACGCCGGGGCGTGCCCTACCGGATCGAGGAGCAGGACACCTACAGCGTCGTCAAGCGCGTGATCCCGGAAGGCGGGACGATGTGCTCGCTGTGCTCGCGGCTGCGCCGTGGCGTGCTGTACCGCGCCGCCGGTGAGATCGGCGCGACCAAGATCGCGCTCGGCCACCACCGCGACGACCTGCTGGCGACGTTCTTCCTCAACCTCTTCTTCGGCGGCAAGCTGAAGACGATGCCGCCGAAGCTCGTCTCCGACGACGGCCGGCACGTCGTCATCCGGCCGCTCGCCTACGTCCGCGAGCGCGACCTCGCGCGCTATGCCGACCTGATGGCGTTCCCGATCATCCCCTGCAACCTCTGCGGCTCGCAGGAGCACCTGCAGCGCAAACAGGTGGGCGCGATGCTGCGCGAGTGGGACCGGAAGCACCCGGGCCGGACCGAATCGATCTACAACGCGCTCGCGAAAGTCGTGCCGTCGCACCTGATGGATCGCACGCTGTTCGATTTCGCCGCGGTCCGCGCGACCGGCGCGCCCACGGCAGACGGCGACACCGCCTTCGACGTCGACGCGGAGCTCGAGCGCGCGACCGAGCTCGCCGCGCTCGGCGCGTTGCCGGTGCCGGTGCCGATCCGCCGCGCGCCGGCCGACGGCTGACGACGCACCTCCGCATTCATCGATGACGCGCCCGCGCACCGAAGCCCGGGGGCTTGGCCGCGCGCTGCACGCCCTCGCCCATCGTCCACTGCTGCAGCTCGCCGCCAGCTTCACGGCGCACGTCGCCACCGGCTTCCTCGCCGTCGGCGTCCACTACGGGATCCTGTGGCTGCTGTTGCGCGGAGGCGTCGACGCCGTCGCCGGCAGCGCCGTCGGCTTCGTCGGCGGCGCGGTGACGCGCTTCCTGCTCGCCTACCACCACGTCTTCACGCCGTCGCACAGCCTCGGCGTCGCCGGCCGCCGGTTCCTCGTCGCGCTCCTCGCGCAGTTCGTCGCCAACATGGCGCTGCTCGCCGCGCTGCTCGCCGCCGGCGCCACCGTGTGGCCCGCGCAGGTGACGACGACGATCCTGCTCACCTTTGCCAATTACGCCGCGTACCGCTGGTGGGTGTTCCGATGACCGCCGACGTCCGCACAGACGGCACGGGCCCGCTCGACCGCTGGGCGCCGCTCGTCGTCGCCGCAGTTGCGCTGCTGTCGACGCTCGTCGTCGACGCCCGTGGCGAATTTCCGGTCAACGACGACTGGGCGTACGCGCACAGTGTCCAGTGGCTGCTGGCCGAGCACCGGATCCGGCTGTCCGACTGGATCGCGATGAACCTGCTGCCGCAGACGCTGGCTGGCGGCGCGGTGACGCTCGTCGCCGGCTTTTCGTTCACCGCGCTGCGCCATCTGACGCAGGCGGTCGCCGTCGGCGTTGCGCTGTTGACGTTCCACTGGTTCGTCGCCACCGGGCTCACCCGCCGCGACGCGATGGTCGCCGCGCTGGTCGTGATCGCGATGCCCTGCTGGCCGGTGCTCGCCAACACGTTCATGACCGACCTCTACGTGCTGCTGTTCGCGCTGCCTGCAGCGGCGTTGTTCTTCCGCGCGTTGCGCCAGCCCACCGCGACCATGCTGGCGCTGGCGACGCTGCTCGCCGCTGTCGCCATGCTCCAGCGGCAGGTCGCCGCGGTGATTCCCGCCGCATTCCTCGTCGCGTGGCTGGCCGCGAACCGGCCGTGGCGCTGGCGCACCGTCGCGATCGGCGTCGCGCCGCTCGCCGCGGTGCTCGCCGTCGAACTCGCGTATCACGCCTACCTCGCGCAAGGCCCGGGCGTCCCCGAAGCGCAGCAATATCTGCAGGGCCGGGTGCTGCCGGCGCTGGGCAAGATCGTCGATAACGAAGGCGGCTTCTATCGCGGCTGGGTCGTCGGCAACCTGGGTTCGATCGCGGCCTGGCTCGGCGTGTTCGCCGCGCCGTGGGTGCTCTGGCTCGGGCTGCCGCGCGCGCGCAGCGCGCGCGCCGGCGTGCTCGTCCTCGCCGCGCTGCTGGTCGCAGCGACCTTCGCCACCGGACTGTGGCCGCCGTACCGCGACCACAACGTCATCGACGCCGCCGGCATCGGTCCGTTCGTCCTCTACGACGGCCAGCCGCGCGGCCTCGCTCCGCTCGACCGCAGTCCCGGGCTGCTGTGGCGCGTCGCCGGCGTCGCTGCCGCATTCGGCCTCGCCGCGCTGCTGCGCACGCTGCTGGTCACGCTGCGCACCGTCACCCGCGACGCGAGTGGCGACCGCGGCGAGCGGCTGTTCCTGCTGGCGATGATCGGCGGTTACGTCGCGCCGTTCATCGTCACCGACTACATCGACCGTTACCTGCTGTTCGTGCTGCCGTTCGTGCTAGCGCTTGTCGCGCGCGGTGAGCCACAGCATTCCGGCCCGCTCGCGCGCGGCATCGCTTTGGCGTGGATCGCCGGCGTGCTGGCGTTGAGCGCGATGGCGACGCACGATTACTTCGCGTGGAACCGCGCGCGCTGGGCGGCGATCCATGCGGCGGAGGCGCTCGGCGCGACCCCGGCCACGCTCGACGGCGGGTTCGAGTACAACGCGTACCACCGGTTCGAGGAGAAGCCCCGCGTGCACGGGCCGGGACGGAGCTGGTGGTTCGTGCAGGACGACCGTTGGGTCGTCGCCTTCACCGTCGTGCCGGGGTACGTCGAGCGGGCGCGGTTCGACGTCGACCGCTGGCTGCCGCGGACGCCGCCGACGGTCCGGCTGCTCGAACGCAAAGTGCCTTGACGCGGGCGGGTGACGCCCTTTGCGGATGGCGCGCCGTCGCCGGGGGGGCGGCCGACGCTCAGCGGACGGTGTGCCGGTCCTGCCCGAACAGCACCTTGCGCGACTGCTCGTCCGACACCGCCGGCGCGACGTTGACCGTCTTCGCCAGCGCATATGCACGCTGCACCGCTGGACGTTCCGCGATCGCCGCCTTCCAGCGCTTCAGGTGCGGGAAGTCGTCGACGTTCTGCCGCTGCCGCTCCGGCTGCACCCACGGGTAGCACGCGATGTCCGCGATCGAGTAGTCGCCGACGATGAATTCGCGGTCCGCGAGGCGACGATCGAGCACCGCGTACAGCCGCCCGGTCTCCTTCACGTAGCGGTCGATCGCGTACGGGATCTTCTCAGGCGCATAGTGGACGAAGTGGTGGTTCTGCCCCGCCATCGGCCCCAGCCCGCCCATCTGCCAGTAGAGCCATTGCAGGCAGTCCCAACGACCGCGCAGCGTGGCCGGAATCAGCCGGCCCGTCTTGTCGGCGAGGTACTCGAGGATCGCGCCCGACTCGAACAGCGGCAGCGGCGGTCCGCCGTCGGCCGGCGCGCGGTCGACGATCGCGGGGATCCGGTTGTTCGGCGAGATCGCGAGGAACGCCGGCTCGAACTGCTGGCCGTGGCTGATGTTGACCGGGTGCAGCGCGTACGGCAGCCCCGTCTCCTCGAGGTAGATCGTGATCTTGTGCCCGTTGGGCGTCGTCCAGTAGTAGAGGTCGATCATGGTCGTGGCCGTGGGTCAGAACGTACCGGGATAGTTGCCGCCGTCGATCAGCAGGTTCTGGCCGACGATGTACCCGGCGTGGATGCTGCAGACGAACGCGCACAACGCGCCGAACTCGTCGATGTTGCCGAAGCGCCCGGCCGGCACGCCGGCGCGCCGGGCCGCCACCACTTCGTCGTACGGCTTGCCCGAACCTTTCGCCGCCCCTTCCATCGTCGTGCGCAGCCGGTCGGTGTCGAACGGCCCCGGCAGCAGGTTGTTGATCGTCACGTTGTGCTGCGCGACCTTGCGCGCGAGTCCGGCGACGAAACCGGTGAGGCCGCTGCGCGCGCCGTTGGACAGGCCGAGGATGTCGATCGGCGCCTTCACCGCCGACGACGTGATGTTGACGATCCGGCCGAACCGGCGCTCGATCATGGTGTCGACGGTGGCCTTGATCAGCTCGATCGGCGTCAGCATGTTGGCGTCGATCGCACGCAGCCACGCCGCGCGGTCCCAGTCGCGGAAGTCGCCCGGCGGCGGGCCGCCAGCGTTGGTGACGAGGATGTCCGGCTGCGGGCAGGCGTCGAGCGCGGCCGCACGCCCGTCTTCCGTCGTGATGTCGCACGCGACCCATGCGACGGCGCGGCCGGCGCGCGCACCGATGTCGGCGGCGGCGCGACGCACGTCGTCCCTGGTCCGCGCGAGGATCGTCACGTCGACGCCGGCGTCGGCGAGCGCCTGCGCGCAGCCGCGTCCGAGCCCCTTGCTGGCGGCGCAGACGAGTGCCTTCCTTCCTGCTATGCCGAGATCCATCGTCGATGCTCCGCGATCCGCCCGTCGCCGTCCGCGCACCGTCCCGCCGGCGTGCCCGCAGCCCGGCGCCAGATCGCGGGTGGGAACGACTCGGTTCGGGAGGCCTCCAACGGAGTGACCGGAATGCCCGGCCACGATGCGACGGGAAGGCTCCACTATACTTGATGCCGCGGCGACGCCCGCCAGCCGACGTAAGGCCGCGGGCGCGCGCCGCGACTCCTCCGGCGTTCCCCCTTTTTCGCAGGAGAGACCATGCCCGACAAGATCGTCAAGACCGACGCCGAGTGGAAGCAGCAGCTCACCGCCGAGCAGTACGGCGTCGCCCGCAAGAAAGGCACCGAGCGCGCGTTTTCCGGAAAGCTCTGGGACAACCACGCGCCCGGCATGTACCGCTGCGTCTGCTGCGGCATGCCGCTGTTCGACGCCGCGACGAAGTTCGATTCGGGCACCGGCTGGCCGAGCTTCTATGCGCCCGTCGCGCCGGAAAGCGTCGCGAGCAAGGACGACTCGGGCTTCTTCATGCGCCGCACCGAGGTCGTCTGCGCCGCCTGCGACGCCCATCTCGGCCACGTGTTCGAGGACGGGCCGGAGCCGACCGGACTGCGCTACTGCATGAATTCGGCGGCCCTCGAGTTCGACCCGAAGGCGTAGGCGACGCACGCTGCCGTTCGTCTGCCAACGCCGCATGCGCCTGTTGCTCGCCGAGGACGACCCGATGATCGGCGCTGGCGTCCAGCAGGGGCTGAAGCAGGACGGCTTCGCCGTCGACTGGGTGCAGGATGGGCGCACGGCGGAGATGGCGCTCGCGGAGAACGTCCACGACCTGGTGCTGCTGGACCTCGGGCTGCCGCGCAAGCAGGGCCTCGACGTGCTGGCGGCCATGCGTCGCCGCGGCGACGCGCGGCCGGTGCTGATCCTCACCGCCCGCGACGCCGTCGCCGACCGCGTCGCCGGCCTCGACGCCGGCGCTGACGATTATCTCGTCAAGCCGTTCGAGCTGACCGAACTCGCTGCGCGCATTCGCGCGTTGCTGCGCCGGCGCGAAGGCCGCGCCGAGCCCGTCGTCACGGTCGGCGCGCTCGCGCTCAATCCGGCAACGCGCGAGGTGCGGCTCCACGGCGTGCCGGTCGCGCTGTCGGCGCGCGAGTACGCGCTCCTCGCCGCGCTTCTCGCCCGGCCCGGCGCGATCCTGTCTCGGGCGCAGCTGGAGGAGAAGCTCTACGGCTGGAACGAGGAGATCGACAGCAACGCGGTCGACGTTCACCTGTCGGCGCTGCGCAAGAAGCTCGGCGCCGACGCGATCCGCAACGTCCGAGGGCTGGGCTGGATGATCGGCCAGCCCGGGCGCGCCGCCGGATGACGCGAACGCGCTCGATCCGCGGCCAGCTCGTCGGCGCGCTCGCCGCGGGCCTCGCCGTTGCCGTCGTCGTCGCGACGATCGCCACGTACCTGCGTGCAAAGGACGAGGCGAACGGCATCTTCGACTACCAGCTCCGGCAGATGGCGGCGTCGCTGACCGGCATTCCGCTCGCGGCCGGCGGGCCGCCTGGCGCTGCGCCCGGCGCCGACGCGCTGGTGGTCCAAGTCTGGGACGGCAACGGCGTGCAAGTCTACCTGTCGGAGCCGCAGCGGCAACTGCCGCAGTACGCGCAGCTCGGCTTCAACACCGTCGACACCGGGAGCGGCGCGTGGCGGGTCTTCAGCACGCTCGCAGGCGGCCAGGTGATCCAGGTTGCGCAGCCGATGAGCGTGCGCCGCGAGCTCGCCGCGAGCATGGCGCTGCGGACCATCCTGCCACTCGTCGCCGTCGTGCCGTTTCTGGCGCTCGTCGTGTGGGTCTCGATCGCGCGCGGGCTGGCCCCGCTGACGCGCGTCACGGCAGCGCTGGGACAACGGTCGTCGCGCTCGCTCGACCCGTTGCCAGAGGCCGGGCTGCCGGCCGAGGTCGAGCCGCTGGTCGCCGCGCTGAACGGACTCCTCGGCCGACTCGATCGCGCGCTGGCCTCGCAGCGCGCGTTCATCGCCGACGCCGCGCACGAGCTGCGCACGCCACTGACGGCTGTCCACCTTCAGGCGCAGCTCGTCGAGCGTGCGGACACCGACGCCGACCGCCACGCAGCGCTCGCCACGCTGACGCGAGGACTCCTGCGGGTGACTCATCTGGTCGAGCAGTTGCTCGCGCTCGCCCGCGAGGAACCGGACGTCGCCGTCCGTCCGTTCGCGCCGGTCGATCTCGCCGCTCTCGCGCGGAGCGTCGTCGGCGAATATGCCCCGATCGCCTCGGTGAGCAAGCACGACCTCGGCCTCGAGCGCTTCGATACCGCCGTCGTCGACGGCGATGGCGACGGGCTGCGGACGCTGTTGTCGAACCTCATCGACAACGCGCTGCGCTACACGCCCGCCGGCGGCCGCGTCGACGTCGCCGTCCTGCGCCGCGGCGCCGACGTCGCGCTGTCGGTCCGCGATTCCGGACCCGGGATCCCGGCCGCCGAACGCGCCCGCGTGTTCGACCGTTTCTACCGCGCGCCGTCGGCCACCACCACCGACCTCGCCGGCAGCGGCCTCGGCCTCGCCATCGTCCGCCGCGTCGCCGATCGGCACGGCGCCGAAATTTCGCTCGGCCCCGGCATCGTCGACGGCGCACGCGAGGGGCTCGGCGTCACCGTCGTCTTCCCTGCGGCACCTCCATCGCAGGCGACGGCCGCCGGCTGAAAGGCGGTGTACATTGGCCGACACCGCACGGCGGCTCCCCACCGGGCCTGCGACGAATGAAGGTCACGATACTCGACGACTACCACGACACGCTGCGCACGCTCGCGTGTTTCCGCAAGCTCGACGGTCACGACGTCACGATCTGGAACGATCACGTCCAGGACGTCGATGCTCTTGCCGCTCGCCTCGCGGACACCGAGGCGCTGGTGCTGATCCGCGAGCGGACGCAGATCCGCGCGCCGCTGCTGCTGCGCCTGCCGCGCCTGAAGCTCATCAGCCAGCGCAGCGTGTATCCGCACATCGACATCGCCGCCTGCACCCGGCAAGGCGTGATCGTGTCGTCGGGCCAGCACGCCGACACGCCGTCGTACGCCGCCGGCGAGCTGACTTGGGGGCTCGTGCTCGCCGCGATGCGGCAGATTCCGCAGCAGATGGCCGCGCTGAAGGCGGGCAAGTGGCAGATCGGCGTCGGCCACAGCCTGCGCGGCAAGACGCTGGGCATCTACGGTTATGGCCGGATCGGTGCGGTCGTCGCAGGGTACGGGCGGGCGTTCGGCATGAACGTGCTGGTGTGGGCGCGCGACGCGTCGCTCGCGCGGGCACGGGCCGACGGGTACGCTGCTGTCGCGAGCAAGCAGGCGTTCTTCGAAGCCTGCGACGTCATTTCGCTGCACATGCGTCTGGTCGACGCGACGCGGGGCATCGTGACCGCAGCCGACCTCGGACGGATGAAGCCGACGGCGCTGTTGGTCAACACGAGCCGGGCGCCGCTGATCGCACCCGGTGCGCTGGCCGAGGCGCTGCACGCGGGGCGCCCGGGATTGGCCGCCGTCGACGTCTACGAGGAAGAGCCGCTGCTCGACACCGGCCATCCGTTGCTGGCGCTCGATAACGTCGTCTGCACGCCGCACATCGGCTACGTCACACGCGACGAGTACGAGATCCAGTTCGCCGACATCTTCGACCAGATCGTCGCCTGGGCCGCCGGCGCACCGACCAATGTAGTGAATCCCGACGCGCTGGGCTCCATGCGCCAGCGCCGCTGACGCTGGCGGACAGCCGCCGCCGCTTAATTCCCGCTTAAGTCTGCACCCGTAGATTGCAGGGCATCCGGCGCCGCCTCGGTGCCGGCCGGGTCTCATCCACCAGGAGAGTGCACATGCAATCGACCACGTTCAAACGCAGTCTGGTCGCCATCGCCGTCGTCGCCGCCTTTGCGACCGGCTCCATCGTCGCCGAACGCGGTGCGACCATCGGGCCGGCGACGGCGGCCGTCCAGCCGGCGCCCGCCACGGCGGCGATCGGCGGCGCGGCGTCGGCGCTGCCCGACTTCGCCGACCTCGTCGCGAAGCACGGCCCAGCGGTCGTCCAGATCAGTGTCGTCCAGGACGCGAAGAAGGTCGTCGCCCGCGACATGCCGGACGTCGACGAAATGCCGCCGTGGTTCCGCGGGTTGCCGGGAATGCCGGGCGGCCGCGGTCAGTTACCCAGCCCCGGCCCGACGCAGGGTGTCGGGTCGGGCTTCATCGTCAGCGCCGACGGCATCGTGCTGACCAACGCCCACGTCGTCGCCGACGCCGACGAAGTGACCGTCAAGCTGACTGACGCCCGCGAGTTCAAGGCGAAGGTTCTGGGCAGCGACAAGCGGACCGACATCGCCGTGCTGAAGATCGACGCAAAGAACCTGCCGACGGTCGCCATCGGAGACCCGGGACGGACGCGGGTCGGCGAATGGGTCGTCGCAATCGGCGCGCCCTACGGGCTCGACAACACGGTGACCTCCGGCATCGTCAGCGCCAAGTCGCGCGCGCTGCCGGGTGACGCGGTCGTGCCGTTCATCCAGACCGACGCCGCAGTGAACCCGGGCAACTCGGGAGGACCGCTGTTCAACCTCAGGGGCGAGGTCATCGGCATCAATTCGCAGATCTTCAGCCACACGGGCGGTTTCCAGGGACTCGCGTTCGCGATCCCGATCGACGTCGCGATGGACGTGAAGGAACAGATCCAGCAGCACGGTAAGGCGCAGCACGGTCGGCTCGGGGTGACGATCCAGGACGTCAACCAAGGCCTGTCCGAAACGTTCGGGTTGCCGAAACCGACGGGTGCCTTGGTCGGCTCGGTCGCCAGCGACGGCCCGGCGGCGGCGGCGGGTCTCGAGCCCGGCGACGTGATCCTGAAGCTCGACGGCCGCGAGATCGCGAAGTCGTCGGATCTGCCGCCGCTCGTCGGGCAGGTCAAGCCCGGGTCGACGGTGACGCTCGACGTCTGGCGCAGCGGCAAGCCGAAGACGCTGACGGCGACGATGGGCACGCTGGAAGAGAAGACGACCGTCGCGTCGGCGAAGGAAGCCGCCGGCAAGGGCAAGCTGGGGGTGGCCGTCCGACCGCTGTCGCCGGAGGAGAAGAAGTCCTCCCGGCTCGCCGCGGGGGTCGTCGTCGACGACGTCGCCGGCGCGGCCGAGAAGGCCGGCGTACGCCCGGGCGACGTGATCGTCGCGGTCAACAACACGCCCGTGAAGAGTCCGGAGCAACTGAAGGAGCTGATCGCCAAGGCCGGCAAGACGGCGGCGCTCCTTGTCCAGCGCGACGACACGCGGATCTTCATCCCGGTGACGATGGGCTGACGCCACCCGTCGAATACGACTCCCTGTTTGGGCGGGCCACCGCGGCCCGCCCTTTTTTTGCGCCGTTTCCGGCGTACGCCGCCAACCCCTTGATCTCCCGACGTTTCCGGTCGCACCGCCGCGGCCGCGCCGCGTACCGCGAGCGGCTTCGTCGCTCCCTCTGTTGACAGCGGACGATATTTTTGTGATATCGTTTTGCTATGCCTGCCCGACACCGTGTTCGAGGCGCCGGGCCGGCAGTTCACGAGGAGAGCCGTCATGAGTGCGGAACTGCAGGACAAGGACATCCACCAGGAAAGTTCGGTCGGCACGTACAGCGGTTTCATCGCTCTCGCCGCCGGTCTCGCGCTGATCGCGCTCGCCGCGTGGCTGCTGGTGGGCGGGGTGCTGTCGGCGGCCGCCCGGTCGCCCGGCCTGATGCCGTTCGTCGAAGCGGGCGTCGCGTTCCTCGTCGCGGGCCTCGTGCTCGCCGGCCTCTACACGCTGCAACCGAACGAGGCGGCGATCCTGCAACTCTTCGGCGCGTACCGCGGCACGACGCGGGTCACCGGTCTGCGCGCAACCAATCCGTTCTACTCGCGCAAGAAGATCTCGCTGCGCGCCCGCAACCTCAACGGCGAGCGGCTGAAGGTCAACGACAAGCGGGGCAATCCGATCGAGATCGCCGCCGTCGTCATGTGGCGCGTCGACGACACGGCGAAGGCCGCGTTCGACATCGACGACTACGAGCACTACGTGAAGCTGCAGGCGGAGGCCGCGGTGCGGCATCTCGCTTCGTCGTTCGCCTACGACGAGGATCACAGCCATCCGGCCGATGAACACCAGCCGACGCTGCTCGCGAGCGCCGACGTGGTGGCGAAGGCACTGACACGCGAACTGCAGGCGCGCTTCGACAAGGCCGGCGTCGTCGTGGATGAGGCACGGCTCACCCACCTCGCGTACGCGCCGGAAATCGCCCAGGTAATGCTGCGCCGGCAGCAGGCCGAGGCGATCATCTCCGCCCGCACCAAAATCGTCACGGGTGCCGTGTCGATGGTCGAGATGGCGCTGAACGAGCTGTCGGCGAAAAAGGTCGTCGACCTCGACGACGAGCGGAAGGCGGCGATGGTCAGCAACCTGATGACCGTGCTGTGCTCGGAGTCGGACGTGCAGCCGGTGATCAACACCGGAACGCTTTACACCTGACGCAACCCCGTTCCCCACCCCTGAAGGAGCGAACGATGATCATGCTGACGAAGAATGCAGGAGGGCTCTGGATCGCGCTCGGCACCGGCCTCGGCATGGCGCTGGGCGCCGCGTTCAACCTCGCCTCGGTCGGGCTCGCGCTGGGCGTCACCGCGGGCATCGTCGCCGGACTGCTGCTGCGTCGCTGACGCCCGGCTCCCCTTTTCGCGCCGGCCCGCCGGCGGGACCGCGTCCCTGTCCGCGCGTTCCGCCACGGGCCGGCGCACTCCTCCGCGAGGATTCCATGCGCCGCATCTCATTTGCCGTCTTCGTGCTGTTGCTGATCGCGGCAGCCGCGTTCATCGTCACCACATCGGCCGAACTGCCCGACCGCGTCGCGTCGCACTTCGGCGGCGGCGGCCGCGCCAACGGCTGGATGACGCGAGAGTTCTACATCTGGTTCATGCTCGGGTTCGGCGTGCTGCTGCCGCTCGTCATCGTCGCCTCGATGACGCTGATGCCGGGCCTGATCAACCGCAGCGTCGACCTGTCGCAACGCGGCCGGCGCGACCAGATCGTCCGCCGCGACGTCGCGATCGCGTCCATCGCCGACGTCGCCCCTTGGATCGGCGCGGTGATCTGCGGCTTCATCGCCGGACTCCACTACGCGATCCTCGATGCCAACGCTTCGAATCCGCCGCGGCTGTCCGCCGACCTCTTCATCGCGTTGATGGTGGCGTTCCTCGGGGCGATCGCGGTGCTGATCGTCACGCTCACGATTCGCGCCCGCCGCGCGGCCTGACCGCGCCGGCCGCTCCCGCGTCACGATGGCCGACAAGAAGGCGTTCCTGTTGCGGCTCGACCCCGCCGTGTGGGTCGCGCTGGAGCGCCTTGCCGAGGCCGAGCTGCGCAGCGTCAACGGCCAGATCGAATACCTGCTGCGCGACGGCCTCGCGCGGCGCGGCATCAAGCCGAAGCCGCCAACGAAGGTCCGCGAGCCGGGTTGAGCGGGTGCGACGCGCGGGTCAGGCCCGCGCCAGCACCCGCCCGAGGAACGCGGCGATTGCCGCAATCTCGTCCCACACGACGGCGTGCGGCATCGCGTAGGTCTGCCACTCCACCGGGTAGCCCGCGGCCACGAGCGCGCGCCGCGACGCGTCGCCCCACTCGGGCCGCACCGTCGGATCCTGCGTGCCGTGCGCCATGAAGATCGGCACGTCGCAGTTTGCCGCGGCGCCCTCCGCCGCGAGCGTCTCCGGCTGCACGAGGTACGTCGACAGCGCCACGACGCCGGCAAGCCGTTCCGGATGCCGCAGCGCGGTGTAGAGCGCGATCGCGCCACCCTGCGAGAACCCGGCGATGACGATCCGCCGCGCAGTCACGCCGCGTGCCTTCTCGCGTGCGATCAGCGCCTCGACCTGCGCCTGCGACGTCCGCACGCCGTCCATGTCGGCGCGGCTGGCCAAGTCGGCGGCGTAGATGTCGTACCACGCGCGCATCGGGTAGCTGTTGTTGATCGTCACCGGCCGCACCGGCGCGTGCGGGAACACGAACCGGATCTGCGC
>JBDTVU010000043.1:0-24945 GCA_040007035.1 Betaproteobacteria bacterium
CCTTCCAGCCCTTCAGCTCGTAGTGATGGTGGATCGGCGCCATCCGGAACACGCGCTTGCCGGTCAGCTTGAACGACGCGACCTGGACGACAACGGACAGCGTCTCGACGACGAACACGCCGCCCATGATGAACAGCACGATTTCCTGACGGACGATCACCGCCATCGTGCCCAGTGCCGCGCCGAGCGCCAGCGCGCCGACGTCGCCCATGAACACTTCGGCCGGATACGCGTTGAACCACAGGAAGCCAAGGCCCGCGCCCGCCAGCGCGCCGCAGATCACGGCGAGCTCGCCGGAGCCGGGGATGTGCGGAAACTGCAGGTACTTCGCAAAGATCGCGTTGCCGGACACGTACGCAAACACGCCGAGCGCGCCGACGATCATCACCGTCGGCATGATCGCAAGGCCGTCGAGGCCGTCGGTCAGGTTGACCGCGTTGCTGGTGCCGACGATCACGCACCACGTGAGCGCGATGAAGCCCCAGACGCCGAGCGGATAGGTCACCGTCTTGAAGAACGGGACCAGCAGGTCGGCTTTCGGCGGCAGGTTAAGGTTGAAGCCGCTCTGGATCCAGGCGAAGAACATCTGCGCGAACCGCGCGTTGTCCGGCGCCGACACCGAGAACGCGAGGTACACAGCAGCGACCAGCCCGATCACCGATTGCCAGAACAGCTTCGCCCGCGCCGACAGCCCCTTCGGATTGCGATGGACGACCTTGCGGTAGTCGTCGACCCAGCCGATCGCGCCGAAGCCGAGCGTCACCAGCAGCACGACCCAGACGAAGCGGTTTTCGAGATCGCCCCACAGCAGCGTCGTCACCGTGATCGACACCAGGATCAGCGCGCCACCCATCGTCGGCGTGCCGGCCTTGACGAGATGCGTCTGCGGGCCGTCGTCGCGGACCGCCTGCCCGATCTTCATCCGCGTCAGCCACGCGATGACGCGCGGCCCGACGACGAACGAGATGAACAGCGCCGTCATGCAGGCGAGCACCGCACGCAGCGTCAGGTAGCCGAAGACGTTGAACGCCCGGATGTCCTTCGCCAGCCACTCGGTCAGCCACAGCAGCATCAGTGCTTCCCTCCGGCCGCCACATCTCCGGCGAGCGCGGCGACGACGCGCTCCATCCGCATGAAGCGCGAGCCCTTGACCAGCACCGTCACGCCGGCCGTGGCGTTGGCGGCGACGTGCGCGGCCAGCGCGTCGACCGTAGCGAAATGCTCGGCGCCCGCGCCGAACGCGGCGGCGGCCTCGGCGGCGAGCGTGCCGGTGGTCAGCATCCGTTCGATCCCGGCGCGCCGCGCGTGCTCCCCGACCTCGCGGTGGTACGCCGGGCCGTGCGCGCCGACCTCGCCCATGTCGCCCAGCGCCAGCCAGCGCGGCGCAGTCGCCGTCGCCAGCACGTCGATCGCCGCCCGCACCGAGTCCGGGTTCGCGTTGTAGGTGTCGTCGATCACGCGGGCGCCGCTGGCTGCCGCGATGGGCACCAGCCGACCGGCGACCGGACGGAACGCCTCGAGCCCGCGGATGACAGCCGGCAGCGGCACGCCGGTCGCGAGCGCCGCCGTCGCCGCCGCGAGCGCGTTGGATGCGTTGTGGCGACCGGGTGCCGAGAGATGCACCGTCGCGTCGCCGGCCGGCGTCGCCACATCCAGCGTCGCGCCGGTCGCCGTCGGCGCCCAGCGCCCGCGCACAGCGGCCGGATGGTCGAGCCCGAATTCGACGACGGCCACGCCTTTGCGATGCGCGGCATCGCGCCAGACGTCGACGAACGCGTCGTCGGCGTTGATGACCGCGATGCCGTCGGCGGTCAGCGCGAGGATCAGGTCGGCGTGCTCGGCGGCGACCTCGGCCACCGACTGCATGAACTCCTGATGCTCGCGCTGCGCGTTGTTGATGACGGCGATCGTCGGCTGCGCGACTGCCGCCAGCTCCGCCGTCTCGCCGCGGTGGTTCATCCCGAGCTCGATCGCGGCCACCGCGTGCTCATCGCGCAGGCCGAGCAGCGTCAGCGGCAGGCCGATCGCGTTGTTGAAGTTGCCCCCCGTCGCCAGCACGTGCGCCTCGCCGTGGTGCGCACGCAGGATCGCCGTCAGCATCTGATTGACCGTCGTCTTGCCGTTGCTGCCGACGACGACGATCACCGGCAGCGCGAACTGGTCGCGCCAGTACGCGGCCAGCACGGCCAGCGCGGCCAGCGGGTCGGCGACGGCGATCAGGTTGCCCGCGAGCGAGCGCGCCCGGTCCGCAGCGACCATCGCCGCGGCCGCGCCGTGCTCGAGCGCGGCAGCGACGAAATCGTGGCCGTCGAAGCGCTCGCCTTTCAGCGCGACGAACAGGTCGCCGGGCGCGAGGCTGCGGGTGTCGGTGGCGACCCGCCCGAAGCGCACGGACTCGCCATACAGTCGGCCGGCGACGGCGCGGGCGGCGGTCGCGGTGTCCATCATGCGGCGCTCCGCTTCGCGAGCGCGACGGCCACTGCCTCGGCATCCGAGAAGTGCTCGCGCACGCCGTTGCGTTCCTGGTAGTCCTCGTGGCCTTTGCCGGCGACCAGCACCACGTCGCCCGCCTTCGCGCTGCCGATCGCGGCGGCGATCGCGGCGGCGCGGTCGAGCTCGACGGTCCAGCGACGGTTCCCGGTGTCGCGGATGCCGCGAACGATCGCGCTGGCGATCGTCGCCGGATCCTCGTTGCGCGGGTTGTCGCTGGTGACGATGACGCGATCGGCGAGCCGCGCGACGACGCGGCCCATCTCCGGCCGCTTGCCGGCGTCTCGGTCGCCGCCGCAGCCGAACACGCAGACCAGTTCGCTGCCGGCGGCGAGCGCGGGCTTCAGCGCGGTCAGAACTTTCTCCAGCGCGTCCGGCGAGTGCGCGTAATCGACGACGACGAGCGGTGCGTCGACGGCGCCGAAGCGCTGCATGCGGCCGGGCGGCGGGCGGACGCCAGCGAGCGCCGCGAGCGCGGCGTCCTGCGGCACGTCGCTCGCGAGCAGCACGCCGAGGACGCCGAGCAGGTTCTGTGCATTGAACGCGCCGACCACCGACGTCTGCACGTCGCCGCGTCCCCACGGCGTGGCCACCGACAGCACGATGCCGGTGGCGTTCGTCGCGAGGCCGGTGGCCGCCACGTCGGCCCCCGAGAATCCGTACGAAAGCACCTTCTGCCCGCGGCCGCGCGCGGTGTCGATCAGGCTCTGCCCGAACGCGTCGTCGGCGTTGATCACGCAGGCGTGCAGCGCGGGCCACGCGAACAGCCTCGCCTTCGCCGCACCGTACGCGGCCATCGTGCCGTGGTAGTCGAGGTGGTCGCGGGTCAGGTTGGTGAACAGCGCCACGTCGAATGCGACGGCGTTGACGCGGCCCTGGTCGAGCCCGTGCGACGACACCTCCATCGCCACCGCCTGCGCGCCGCCGGCCTTCATCCGCGCCAGCGTCTCGTGGACGACGGCGGCGTCCGGTGTCGTGTTCTGCGCCGGTTCGAGCGTGCCGACGAGGCCGTTGCCGAGCGTGCCGACCACGCCCGCCCGCCGTCCGCAGGCATCGAGGCACTGCGCGACCCAATGCGCGCACGACGTCTTGCCGTTGGTGCCGGTGACGCCGACCACCCACAGGTCCTGCGAGGGGCTGCCGCACAGGAAGTCGGCGATCGCGCCGAGCTTTGCCTTCAGGTTCTCGGTCGGCAGGTTGGCGACACCGATCTCCGCCGGCCAACGGAAACCGAGCGCCTCCCACAGCACCGATCCGGCGCCGCGGGCGACGGCGTCGGCGATGAACGCGCGCCCGTCCGACTTCTCGCCGGGGTACGCGGCGAACGCGTCGCCGGCGCCGACCTGGCGGCTGTCGGCGGTGATCCGGCGAGGCGTCGCGCCGAGCCGTGCGAGCAGCGCGGGCACGTCGACTTCCGGGGCGAGCGGCGTCGGCATCACGTGTCCTCGCCGATCTCGGTGCCGGTGGGCGGCAGGATCACGTTGTCGACCGGCGCGTCCGGCGGCACGCCGAGCATCCGCAGCGCGGCGCCGGTGACGTTGGAAAACACCGGCGCGGCGACGTCGCCGCCGTAGTGCTTGCCGGCGTTCGGCTCGTCGATCATCACCGCGACGACGAGCCGCGGGGCGGACGCCGGCGCGAATCCGACGAACGACGACACGTAGCGGTTGCCGTAGCCGCGTCCCTCGAGCTTGTGCGCGGTGCCGGTCTTGCCGGCGACGCGGTACCCAGGCACCTGCGCTTTCGGCGCCGTGCCGCCCGGCTGCACTGCCATTTCGAGCATGTGCCGCACGGCCATCGCGGTCTCCAGCGAGAGCACCGGCCGGCCGGCGATCGGGCCGCTGCCCTTCAGCAGCGTCGCCGGCTTCAGTTCGCCGGCCGTCGCGAACACCGTGTACGCGCGCGCAAGCTGGACGAGATTGACCGAGATGCCGTGCCCGTACGCCATCGTCGCCTGCTCGATCGGCTTCCAGGTCTTCGCGGGGCGCAGCCGGCCGGCGACTTCGCCGGGGAACCCGGTCTTCGGCGGCGATCCGAATCCGGCCTCGGACAGCACATCCCACATCGTTTCCGGCGGCAACGACAGCGCAATCTTCGCCGCGCCGACGTTCGACGACTTCTGGATCACCTGCTCGACCGTCAGCGCGCCGTTCGGGTGCGCGTCGTGGATCGTGTTCGGACCGATCGTCAGCGTTCCCGGCGCAGTCTGGATCACCGTGTCGGGACGGACGCGGCCCGCCTGCAGCGCGGCGGCGATCGTGAACGGCTTCAGCGTCGAGCCGGGCTCGAACACGTCGGTCAGCGCGCGGTTGCGCATGCTCTCGCGCGCGACGCGGTTGCGCGCATTCGGGTTGTACGTCGGCCAGTTGGCGAGCGCGAGGATCTCGCCGCTCTGCGCGTCGAGAATCACCAGCCCGCCGGCTTTCGCCTTGTTGGCGTCGATCGCGGCCTTCAGCTCGCGGAAGGCCAGGTACTGCAGCCGGCTGTCGATCGAGAGCGCGAGGTCGCGTCCCGCCTGCGGTGCGCGGATCGCCTCGACGTCCTCGACCGCGTCGCCGCGGCGGTTGATGATGACGCGGCGGCTGCCGGGCCGGCCGCCGAGCCACGCCTGCTGCGCGAGCTCGAGGCCTTCCTGCCCGACGTCGTGGTCGCCGGTGAAGCCGAGGATGTGGCTCATCGTCTCGCCGCCCGGATAGAAGCGGCGATACTCGTTCTGGTCGTTGATGCCCTTGATCTTCAGCGCCAGCACCCGATCGGCGACTTCGGGCGGCACCTGGCGGGCGAGGAACACGAAGTCGCCCTCGCCGAGCTTGCGCGCGAGCGCCGGCGGCGTCGTCTCCAGCGCGCGGGCGAGGTCGTCGAGCTCGCGCGGGGTCGCCTCGACCTTCCCCGGAAACGCCCAGATCGACTTCACCGGCGTCGAGATCGCGAGCGGCTCGCCGGCGCGGTCGACGATCCGGCCGCGGTGCGCGGGGACCTCGATCTCGCGGCTGTAGCGCGAGCTGCCCTGCTCCTGCAGGAACGCGTTGTCGATCCACTGCAGGTAGAGCGCGCGGCCGGCGAGCGCGACGAACAGCAGCGCGAACAGCCCGAAGATCAGCGGCGAACGGAACCGCGGCAGCGCGAGCGGCGCCGGCCCGCCGCGGGCGAGCGCGGCCGCGGAGCCGGACCCGGCCCTCATCGCGCGCCTCCGGCGGGAACGAGCTCGACGCGGCCCGCCGGCGGCAGCGTCATCTTCAGTTGCTCGCGCGCGATCTTCTCGACCCGCGCCGGCATCGCCCACGTCGACTGCTCGAGCTGCAGCTGGCCGAACTCGGTTTCGTACGCACGCGCCGCCGCCTGCTCGCGCTCGAGCTCGACATAGAGCTTGCGCGCCTGATGCCGCGACGTGACGAGCGACAGCGCGCAGGCGACCAGCGCGGCGAGCAGCAGGAGGTTCACGCGGGCCATCGTGGCGTCACTGCGCGGCGAAATCGGCGGCGAAGCCGGCCGGCACCGGATGCGCGGTCCGCTCGGCCACGCGCAGGGTCGCGCTGCGGGCGCGCGGGTTCACGGCAACCTCGCGCGCCGACGGCCGGATCGCGCGGCCGACCTGCGTCATCGGCACGCCGGGCAGCGCGGCGACCGGCAGCGGAAGCCGCGCGAGCCGGGGGTCGCCGCCGAACGGCAGCGAGGCGAAGGCGAGGAAGCGCTTCACGATCCGGTCTTCGAGCGAATGGAAGCTGATTGCCGCGAGGCGGCCGCCGGCCACGATCAGCGGCGGCAGCAGCGGCAGCGTCAACGCGAGCTCCGCAAGCTCCCGATTGACGAAAATCCTGAGAGCCTGGAACGTCCGCGTGGCCGGATCCTGACTCCGATCACCCCGCGGGCGCGAGCCGACGGCTTTGGCCACGATCGCGGCCAGCTGCCGCGTGCTCCCGACGGGTGCGAGCGCGCGAGCCGCAACAACTGCTCCTGCAATCGATTGAGCAAACCGTTCTTCACCATAGTCGCGTATCACCTCCGTCAGTTCGCGCGGCGTCGCGCGCGCGAGAAAAGCGGCGGCCGATTCGCCGCGCGTGGGATCCATCCGCATGTCGAGCGGCCCGTCGGCGCGGAACGAGAAACCGCGCGCCGGGTCGTCGATCTGAGGTGAGGAGATGCCGAGGTCGAGCAGCACGCCGTGGACGCGCTCGATGCCGAGCGCGGCGAGCACCGCGGGCAGGTCCGAGAACCACGCCCGACTGAAGATAAAGCGCGGATCGTCGAGCGTCCGCGCAGACGCTTCGGCCGCAGGATCGCGGTCGAGCGCGACGAGCCGTCCGCGATCGCCGAGCCGGCCGAGGATCGCGCGGCTGTGGCCGCCCCGGCCGAAGGTGGCGTCGACGTAGACGCCGTCCGGTTGCACGGCCAGCGCGGCGACGGCTTCTTCGAGCAGGACGGGGACGTGGCCCGCATCGGTCATCAGAGCGAGAAGCCGTCGAGCTCGGGCGGCAGGCCGCCGGCCGGGAACGTGATCGTGCGCGCCGTCTCCTCCTGCCACTTCGCCTCGTCCCACAATTCGAACTTGTTGCCCTGGCCGACCAGCACGACGCGGTGATCGAGGCCCGCGTACTGGCGCAGCGCCGGCGGCACGAGGATGCGGCCGGTGCCGTCCATCGCGACGTCGTCGGCGTGACCGACCAGCAGTCGCTGCAGGCCGCGGATTTCGGCGTTGAACGACGACAGCGCCATCAGCCGCGCCTGGATCGGCTCCCACGCGGCGCGCGGATACAGCAGCAGGCAGCGGCTTGGGTCCGCGGTGAGGACGAGATGGCCTGCCGCGGGATCAGGCTTCACCAGCGCGTCGCGGTGCTTGGCGGGGATCGCGAGCCGTCCCTTCGCGTCGAGCGCGAGATGGGTGACGCCCCGGAATACGGCGCCCGCCCCGAACCCTTCGCCCGCCCCTGTCGCTCCCTGCGCCACCGTCGCCGCTCCTCCGCGCCGGGCCGGAGGTGAGTGCTCATTTACCGCGCCCCGGCGACTTTCGCGCCGAGGCCGGGAAAGCCCCACTTCGACCCACTTTTTACCACCCGACGCCACTATAAGGGAACAAAACCGGCGGGGTCAATCCTTTTTCGGTTTGCGAACAATGACTTAGCGCGGATGTTGCAGAACATTCCTTCTCTGCAATTAAACAGATACTTAGCGCAAATAGCGAAAGTAAAGTGCGAGGAACGGGGCGGTCTGATCGATCGTAACAGAACGATCGTTCGAAAAAGGATTCGAGGCGGCGCCGCGGGCATTCAGACCCTGTCCGCCGCCCTTCCGGCCCCTCCCCGGCCGCCACGTCGGCGCCGGAATCGCGGGTGTCCTCGGCCCGGCACGAATCCAGCCGCGACGGCGACGCTTCATGCCAACGGAATGAGGCGCCGGATCGACCGCACGCCCGGGACACGATTGCTTACAAACGCTTACAGCGCCGCGGTCGGCGAAGTCCCTAGTCTGCCGTCATGCACGGACGGGCCGCGCGGACGCACGACGCGGCGAAACCGAAAAGACTCACCCCGCCGCCCATCGGCGCGGGGAGCGAACAGGAGGACACGATGCGCATCCCCGCCCATCGGCGCGCGCTGCACCCGCGGGCGCTGGCCATCGCTGCGATCGCCGCCGGCGCGACCGGAATCGCGACGGCGGCCGAACCGACGGCGACCGTCGTCGAGTTCTACAACGCGAAGCTCGACCACTACTTCGTCACCGCGTATCTCGACGAGGCTGCGATGCTCGACGCCGGCGTCGTCGTCCCCGGCTGGACGCGCACCGGCGCCGAATTCAAGGCGCGGGCCGGCTCCGCCGACGACGCGTCCGCAGTGCCGGTCTGCCGCTTCTTCGGCACGCCGGGAAAGGGGCCGAACTCGCACTTCTACACGGCGAACGCCGCCGAGTGCGCGCTGGTGAAGACGAACCCGGGGTGGACGTACGAGAGCATCGCGTACTACATCGGCGTGCCCGACGCGGCGGGGCGTTGCGCGACCGGCACCACGCCCGTGTACCGGAGCTTCCATCCGGGCGCGTCGGTCAGCGAGTCCAACCACCGCTTCCTGGTCGACCTCACGATGCACCAGAAGATGGCCGCGTCGTCGACGCTCGAAGGCGTCGCGATGTGCTCGCCGCTGTCGTCGGACCAGATGAAGGCGGACGCGGCACGGCTCGCCGAGCAGGCGACGTTCGGCCCGAGCGACGCGCTGGTCGCCCACATCACGGCCGTCGGCGTCGACGGCTTTCTCGCCGAGCAGTTCGCGGCGCCGGCGTCGGCCTACCCCGCGTTCAAGTACGTGCCGGCCGGCCAGGCGCAGACGTTCTGCCCCGCCGATCCGGATCCGTTCTGCGTACGCGACTACTACACTCTGTTCGGCGTGCAGAACGCGTTCTTCCATGACGCGCTCGCCGGACCCGACCAGTTGCGCCAGCGCGTCGCGTTCGCGCTGTCGCAGATCATGGTGACCTCCGGCACCGACATTCCGCTCGCCTACGGAATGGCCCCTTACCAGCAGATCTTCCGCGACGGCGCGTTCGGCAATTTCGAGGACCTGCTGACCCGCGTCACGCTGTCGTCGGTGATGGGCGACTACCTCAACATGGTCAACAACGACAAGCCGGTCGGAGAAGTTGCGCCAAACGAGAACTACGCGCGCGAGCTGCTGCAGCTCTTCTCGATCGGCGTGTGGGAGGTCAAAGCCGACGGCACGCAGCTCACCGACGCCGCGGGCGTGGCGATCCCGTCGTACGACCAGGACACGATCGAGACGTTCGCGCACGTGTTCACCGGCTGGACGTACCCGCTGCTGCCGGGCGTGCCGCAGCGTGCGCACAACCCGAAGAACTTCCTCGGCGACATGGTCGCGGTCGCGGCGAACCACGACACCGGCGCCAAAGGGCCGCTGCTCGACGGCTCGGCGCTGCCGGCGGGCCAGCCGATGCAGACCGATCTCGCGCAGGCGATCCACAACGTGTTCGTCCACCCGAACGTCGGCCCGTTCATCGGACGGCAACTGATCCAGAAGCTCGTCACCGGCGATCCGTCGCCGCAATACATCGCCCGCGTCGCCGCGGCGTTCGCCAACAATGGCCAGGGCGTGCGCGGAGATCTGAAGGCGGTGGTCACCGCGGTGCTGACCGACGCCGAGGCGCGCGGCGCGCTCAAGCTCGACCCGGGTTACGGCAAGCTGCGCGAGCCGGTGCTGTACATGACCGGCATCGCCCGCGCGCTCGGCACGCAGTCCGACGGCGTGTACTTCGGCACGCAGAGCGGACAGCTCGGGCAGCCGCTGTTCTATCCGTCGTCGGTGTTCAACTACTACCCGCCGACGTACGTCGTTCCGGGCACGCCGAACGTCGGGCCCGAGTTCGCGATCCAGAACTCGAGCACCGCGATCAACCGGACGAACTTCGCCAACACGCTGGCGTTCGGCACGATCGGCCCGCTGCCGACGTTGCCCGGCGCGATCGGCACCCAGCCCGACTGGTCGGCGCTGACAGCCGTCGCCACCGACGCCAACGCGCTCCTCGACCGGCTGGACGCGCTGCTGATGCACGGCACGATGGGCGCGGCGATGCGCGCGGCGATCCTGCCGGCGGTCACCGCGATTCCGGCCGCCAATCCGTCGGGACGCGCGAAGACCGCGTTCTATCTCGTCGCGACCTCGTCGCACTATCAGGTGGAGCGCTGACATGAAGACGACTGCCGCACCCTCCCGCCGCGCGTTCCTCCGCCACGCCGCCGCGCTGTCGACACTCGGACTCGCGTCGCGGCTCGACCTCGTGCGCGTCGTCGCCGCTGCCCACGCGCAGGCGGCGCCGGCCACCGACTACAAGGCGCTCGTCTGCGTGTTCATGTTCGGCGGCAACGACGGCAACAACACCGTCGTCCCGCTCGACACGGCGGGCTACGGCCAATACGCGGCCGCACGCACCGCGGCGTCCGGCATCCAGCTCGCACAGTCGGCACTGCTGCCGATCCAGCCGGCGAATTCCGGTACGCCGTACGGGCTGCATCCGGCGCTGACCGACCTGCAGTCGCTGTTCGCCCAGAAGAAGCTCGCCGTCCTCGCCAACGTCGGCACGCTGCTCGCGCCAACGACGCAGGCGCAGTACAACGCCGGCCAGCGCCCGCTGTCGCTGTACTCGCACTCGGACCAGCAGGCACAGTGGCAGAGCTCGATCTCTGACACCGCGGCGGGCACCGGCTGGGGCGGCCGCCTCGCCGACCAGGTCGCGGCGAAGAACGCGGCGAGCGGCTTTCCGGTGGTCACGTCGCTCGACGGCACCGTGCTGTACACGACCGGCGGCACGACGGTGCCGCTGACGATTCCCGTCAGCGGCTCGTTCGCGCTGGCGGGTTACGACGGCACGCCGGCGGCGAACGCGCGGCTCGCCGCACTGCAGGCGATGCAGGCGCAGCCGTCCGCCAATGCATTCGTCACCGGCGCGAACGCGATCGGCGCGCAGGCGCTGAAGCTGTCGGCGACGGTGAACCCGATCCTCGCCAGTACGACATCGACGATCGCGCCGCTGTTCGCGAGCCTGACCACGAACACGGCGAAGCAGCTCTACCAGGTCGCCAAGATGATCGAGGCGCGCGCGGCAACCGGCGCGCAGCGGCAGATCTTCTTCGTCCAGCTCGGAAGCTTCGACACCCACAACGACCAGGCGAACCGGCAGCAGAACCTGTTCGCCGAGCTCTCGCCCGCGCTGAAGGCGTTCCACGACGCCACCGTCGCGCTCGGCGTCGCCAGCCAGGTGACGACGTTCACGCTGTCCGATTTCGGCCGCACGCTGCAGCCGTCGTCCGGCGGCGGCACCGACCACGCGTGGGGCAGCCACCACTTCATCCTCGGCGACGCGGTGAACGGCGGCAACCTCTACGGCCAGTTTCCGCAACTCGTCCTCGGCGGGCCGAACGACGCGGAAAAGGAAGGCCGGTGGATCCCGACGACGGCGGTCGACCAGTACGGCGCGACGCTGGCGCGCTGGTTCGGCGTTGCGACCGCCGATCTGGCGGCGGTGTTTCCCAATCTCGCGCAGTTCCCGATGAGCGACCTGGGCTTCATGGGTTGATCGGCTCCCGAGTGCGGTACCTGGCGGCGGCCGTCGGCGTGGATGCCGGCAGCCGCCGTCGCTCGCCGAGGCGGGCCGGCATGCCGGCGATCCGGTAGAATCGCGCGGCCACTGCGCGCCGTGTCGAATCTCGGCGCGCCGCGACGGCCCCGCCCCCGAATCCCCGACACCGAGCCGCCGCATGCCGCCACGTTCACTTGCACGCATTCCGCGGCTCGCTGCCGCCATCCTCGTTGCGTCCGTGTCCCTTGCCGCGCACGCGCAAGGCACCGCGCCGGACACCGTCAGCGGCTCCGCCGCGGTGACCGGGTTCACGATGTTCAACGCCAACCTCGATGCGGGCGGCCGGACGAACTGGGCCGGCGGCATCGCCAGCGGCACGCTGACGCGACAGTTCACGCCGCAACTGTCGGCGGGACTCGTCGTCCGCTACGACTACCAATCGTGGAACTTCAACGCGCCGACAGGTTTCGGCGGCGGCGCCCCGTGGAAGAACCTCAACGCGCCGCTGATCGCGCTGGCCATCGGCTACGCGTACGCGCCGGACCTGCTGATCACGATCCGACCGACGGTCGAGTGGGCGTACGAAAGCGGCGCTGCCACCGGCGACGCAATGACGTACGGCGCCGTCGCGTCGGTGGCGAAGGTGTTCTCGCCCGACCTCGTGCTCGGCCTCGGCGTCAGCGCGTTCCGCCGGATCGACAAGACGCAGGCGCTGCCGTTCCTGATCGTCAACTGGAAGTTCGCCGACAAGTGGCGGCTGTCGAACCCGTTCCAGGCCGGCCCCACCGGCGGCGCCGGGCTGGAGCTCGTCTACACGCCGGACGACCGCTGGGAGTTCGGCCAGGGCATCTCCTACCGCAGCTACCGCTTCCGTCTGAAGCAGGACGGCCCCACGCCCGGCGGCGTCGGCGAGAACAGCTTCATCCCGTTGTTCGCGCGCTTCTCGCGGACGTTCTCGAAGGACCTGCGGCTCGACTTCTGGGCAGCGCTCGTCGACGGCGGCTCGCTCTCCGTCGACTACGCGAACGGCGGCGGTCGCTATCAGGATGACTACAAGGTCGCGCCCGGCCTCGGCGCGACGCTCGCCTGGCGGTTCTGAACGGGCGCGGCGGGCAGCGCTCGCCGTCGTCGCAGTGCTGACGGCGACGCTCCTCGCCTGCTGCGCGACGCGGTCCGACGGCCACGGCGTGACGCGCGTCGGCGTCGGGCTGTGGGGCTTCGGCGATCCGCCGGTGAACTGGAACCTCGACTGGCCGCGGCTCGAGCCTGCGGAGCTGCAACCGGCAACGTATCCCGAACTGCCGCCGCTGCGCACGCCGCCGGCCGACCTGCCGTCCCGGCTTACTCAGAAGTCGCCAAGTTGGGCGACAGATTCTGGGCCGTGGCACAGAGCGATGGAGGTCGCCAACTGTCGTCCAAGCTACCGACTCCTGAGTATGTCCGGAGCGATCGACGATAATCGAGACCATGCCCAAGGCCGCGACCCCTGCCGTGAAGACGCTGCGCCGACTGCTCAATGCGTCGGCGGCGCTCGCACTGGCGCTCTGGCTGCCGTCGGCCGCGGCGACTGACGCCGGCACCGTCGACGGCGCGCCTGCCGCGGCGCGGGTGTCGTACCGTGTCGTCATCGACGCGCCCTCCCCGCTTCGCGCGGTGCTCGAACAAGGGCTCGACCTCGTCCGCTGGCAAGGGTTCGAGGACATGACCGAGGACCTGTTCGACCGGCTGGTGCGCGAGGCAATCGCGCAGGTAAAGGACGCGGCGGCGACCGAAGGCTGGTTCGATGCCGGCGTGGACATCGCCGTCGATCGCCCCGCCGCGCGCGACGTGCCGCTGACGCTGAAGCTCACCGTGCATCCGGGTGATCCGACGCGCGTGACCCGCGTCCGCGTTCGCGTCACCGGTGCCGCCGCGACCGATGCCCCTGAAGGCACGGCGGCGATCGCGAAGGCGCAGGACGAGTGGCTGCTGCCCGTCGGTGACGTGTTCCGGCAGGTGGCGTGGGACACGGCGAAGCGCAAAGCGGTCGCGACGATCGCCGCGAGCCCGTACGCGGCGGCGAAGATCGTCGCAAGCAAGGCCGCGATCGACCCCGCCGCGCGCAGCGCCGAGCTCGACGTCGAGATCGACGGCGGCGTGCCGTTCCGGTTCGGCGGCCTCGACGTCCGGGGGCTCGTCCGCTACGACCTCTCCGTCGTCCGCAACTTCAGCACGATCGAAGCCGGCGAGCCGTACGCCGAAGCGCGGCTCGAGCAGTTCATCCGCCGGCTCAGCACCTCCGGCTACTTCGCCAGCGTCCAGGCGCGGATCGAAGCCGACCCGGCGCACGCCGCCGACGCGGCGATCGACGTCCGCGTCATCGAGGCGCCGCCGAAACGGATCGAGGGCGGCATCGGCTTCTCGACCGACACCCGGTTCCGCGGCAATGTCCGCTATTCTGACGTCGACGTCGATGGCCATGCGACGCAGCTTTTCGTCGACGGCCGCGCCGACACCAAGATCCAGAGCTTATCCGTTCGCGTCGCGCGCCCGCCGACCGACCGCGGCTGGCTCGATACCTGGGGGGCGAAGATCGAGCGCACCGACATCTCGGGGCTGGTCACGCAGACCGCGGCGGTCGGCGCGCGGCGGCGCTCGCTCGAGGAGCGCGACATCGTCGCGTACGCCGCGACGTACTACGACGACGTGCAGGAGCCCGACGGCGCGCCGCGGCAGCGCTCCTACGCGACGTATCTCGAATACGGGCGCACGTGGCGCGACGTCGACGACCTGCTGGCGCCCACGCGCGGGTTCGTCCTCGACACGGTGATCGGCGGCGGTCCGCCGGGCGTCTCGACGAAAGGCTTCGGCCGCGGCGTCGTCAAGTTTGCGGCCTGGCACCCGCTCGGCCGCGTCAGTTCTCTGGCGTTCCGCGCCGAGGCCGGCGCGGTGCTGGCGAGCTCGCGTGACGGCATCCCGTCGGTGCTGCTGTTTCGCACCGGCGGCGACACGACGGTGCGCGGCTACGCATTCGAGAGCCTCGGGATCCAGCAGGGCGACGCGACCGTCGGCGGCCGCTACTACGCGCTGGCGAGCGTCGAGGCAACGCGCTACGTCACGCCGGTCTGGGGCCTCGCCGCGTTCGTCGACGCCGGCAACGCCAACGACGACGTGAAGTCGTTCCGGCCCGTGTACGGCTACGGCGCCGGACTGCGGGTGAAGAGCCCGATCGGGCCGGTGCGCGTCGACGTCGCCTATGGACAGCAATCGCACGATGTCCGGCTGCACATGTCGGTCGGCCTCTCCTTCTGAGCGCAATTCTGCGATGCGCCCCGACCCCGCCCCCACGCCCGCCGCGAAGACGCCGCGAGTCCGACGCGCGTTCGCCCTGCTCGCCGTGCTGCTCGCCGTGCTGCTCGCGGCGCTCGCGCTCGTCGCCGTCGCCGGCATCGCCTGGCTCGGCAGCCGCTCGGCGCTCGACTACGCGGTCGCGGAACTGCAGCGGCGCGCCGGCGGCGGCCTCGTCGTCGAAGGTGCGTCCGGGTCGCTGACGTCCTCGTTTTCCGCCCGGCGCATCACGTACGACACGCCTGATTTCAACTTCGTTGCCGAGGATGTCGCCATCACCTGGTCGCCGGCGGCGCTGTGGTCGCGGCGCGTCGCGATCGACGGCCTCGGCGCGAAGCGGGTGACGATCACGATTGCGGCGACGAGCGCGGTGACCGGCCTGCCGGCGTCGCTGGCGCTGCCGCTCACGGTCGACGTCGCGCACGCCGGAATTGCCCGGTTAGAGATCCGCGACGGCGCCACGACGCGCGCATTCGAGGGGATCGCCTTCGCGTATGCGGGTGGCCCGGATGGGCACGCGCTTTCGGACATAGCGCTCGCTGCCGACGTCGGCCGCATCGCGGGCTCGCTCGCGATCGCTGCAACGGCGCCGTTCGGCACCCGCGGCACGTTCACCGCGGCCGGCGCCGGCCCGCTCGAACACGTCACCGCAACGGTGACCGTCGGTGGCAGCCTTGCCGCGCTCGACGTGAAGGCCGCGCTCGACGTCGGCGGCGCGACCGCCGACGCCACCGCGACGATCGCGCCGCTGACGGCGGCGCCGGTGCGCGCCGCCACGCTCGACGCGCGCCGCATCGACCTCGCCGCCGTCGATCCGGCGTGGCCGCACACGGCGATCGAAGCCAAGCTCGACGCCACCGCGGATCGCGACGGCCGGCTCGCCGGACGCTTCACGGCGACCAACGCGCTGCCGGGCGCAATCTCCTCTCAACGGTTGCCGATTGTCGCGCTGGCCGGGCGCTTCGCCGTCGCCACCGACGCTGTCGAGCTTGCCGACCTCGCCGCCGACTTCGGCGCTGCCGGCCGAGCTTCAGGGCGCGGTCGCGTCGCGTTCGGTCCGGCGCCGGCGAGCGACTGGCGGCTGGACGTTCGCGACGTCGACTTGCAGCGCCTGCACGCGCCGCTGGCGGCGACGAAATTTTCGGGCACGCTGCGCGCATTCGTCACCGGTCGCGAGCAGCGCTACGAAGCTGACTTTTCGGAGCGGAATCTGGCGCTCGCGTTTGCCGCGACCGTCGTCGGCGACGCGGTCGACGTGCAGCGGTTCCGGGCGCGGGCCGGCGGCGGCGAGCTCACCGGCACCGCATCGTATCGCGGCACGGGAACGCAGCCGTTCGCGGTGACGGCGACCGCGCTCCACTTCGACCCGTCGCGCTTCGGCGACTTCCCGTCGGCGTCGCTCGACGGGCACGTCACCGCCAGCGGCACGCTTGCGCCCACGTGGTCCGCCGACGTCGCGCTCGTGCTCGCGCCGACCGCACGGATCGCCGGCGCGCCGGTCGGCGGTTCGCTGCGGGCAACGCTAGCAGCGCAGTCGGTCCGCGACGCGAGCGTCGACCTGAAACTCGCGACGGCGACGCTGCAGGCGCGCGGCAGCTTCGGCCACATCGGCGACCGGCTCGATTTCGCCATCGACGCGCCCCAGCTCGCCGACGTCGCGCCGCTGGCCGGAGCGCGCGCACCCGCACGGCTCGCGGGGCGGCTCGTCGCGACAGGACACGTCGACGGCACGTTCGCCGATCCCGGCTTCGGCGTCGAGGCCCGCGGTGCGTCGCTGCAGATTGGCGCGATCGCGCTCGGCAGCCTCGACCTTCGCGCATCGCTCGCCGCCGGCGGCAATGCCGAGTTGCGCGAGCGCCCGTTGTCCATCGCGGCGACGGCGGCGCGGCTCACCACGACGGCCGGTGCGTACGCGACGGCGACGGCCCGCATCGACGGCACGCTCGCCCACCACACGGCGACGTTGACGCTCGTTGGCGAGGGCGTCGACGCCGATGCGCGGCTCGACGGCGGCGTCACCGGCGACGGCACCGCGCGCACGTGGGCGGGCACGCTGGCGGCGCTCCAGAATCGTGGCGGCTGGGCAACGTCGCTGGCCGCGCCCGCGCGCGTCGAGCTCGCCGCGGGCCGCGCGCGTATCGACGACGCGCGGCTCGCGATTGCCGACGGCACGATGCAGATCGCCACGCTCGCATGGGACGCGGGCCGGGTGACCACGCGCGGCGTCTTCGCCGGCGTGCCGCTGGCTGCGCTGGCGCGCCTTGCGGGCAGCACGCTGCCGCTGCGCTCGACGCTGATCCTCGGCGGCGATTGGAACGTCGCCGCGGCGCCGAGGCTCAATGGCGCCGTCGCCGTGCACCGCGAACGCGGCGACCTGTTCGCGGGCGCGGGCGGCGACGCCGACACCGGGCAAGTCGCGTTCGGGCTCACCGCGGCGGACGTCGCCGCCACGTTCGCCGACGACGCGCTCGACCTGCGGCTTGCGCTCGACGCGACACGGCTCGGCACCGTCCGCGCCACGCTCGCGTTCGGTCGCGACCCGGCCGCCCCGCCCGGGCGGATCGCGGCGGCGGCACCGCTCACCGCGTCGCTCCACGCGGAGATCGCGTCGCTCGCGCCGCTGCAGCCGCTCGTCGGCACCGGCGCGTTCGTCGACGGCCGCGTGACGCTCGACGTCGCGGCGACCGGCACGCGGGAGCGCGCGCTACTGACCGGCGCCGTCGCCGGCACCGGCCTGCGGCTCGACGCGCCGCAATACGGATTGCACTGGAAAGACGGCCGGATCAACGCCCGCGTCGCCGACGACGCCGTCACGCTCGACGAGTTCTCGTTCGCCGGGGGCGACGGACGCTTCACCGCGTCCGGCACGCTGCCCACGGTGCGCGCGGGAATCAGCGACGGCGTCCGCGCACTGGAAGCCGGCACCCGCATCGCGTGGCGCGCCAACCGGTTCCGCGCCACGAACCGACCCGACCTGCAGCTCGTCGTCAGCGGCCGTGGCACGCTCGGCATCGCGAACAAGCGGCTCACGCTCGGCGGGGCGCTGACGGTCGACGTCGGCCGCTACGAGTTCGTCGATTCGCGCGGCACGACGCTGTCCGCCGACGTCGTCGTCAAGGGTCGCCCGCGCGCCGTGGAGCCAGCACGCTTCGGCAACGTGCCGCTGGCCGTCGACCTCGACCTCGACCTCGGCAACGCGCTGACGGTGCAAGGCAAGGGACTCGACACCGGACTCGCCGGCCACGTCAGAGTGACGGCGACGCCGGGCGGCGCGCTCACCGGCAAGGGGACGATCCGCGCCGTCAACGGCAGCTACTACGCGTTCGGCCAGCGGCTTACGATCGACCGCGGCCGGTTGCTGTTCGACGGCCCGCTCGACAACCCGGCGCTCGACATCGTCGCGCTGCGCAAGAACCTCGCCGTCGAGGCCGGCGTCGAGGTCACCGGTTCGGTCAACCTGCCCGTCGTACGGCTGGTGTCGGTGCCGCCGGTGTCCGATGGCGAAAAGCTATCGTGGCTAGTGCTGGGACAGGGGCTCGACCGCACGTCCGGCACCGACGCCGCCGCGCTGCAGGCCGCGGCGGCAACGTTGTTCGGCGACGGTCAGGCGCCGATCGGGACGACGATCGCGCGGTCGATCGGCGTCGACGACATCACGGTGCGCAGCGCGGGGACGACGGCGACCGGGTCCACCACCGGCGGCGTCGGCAGCCAGGTCGTCGCCGTCGGCAAGCGGCTGTCGGACAAGCTGTACCTCGTCTACGAGCAGGGCCTCACCGTCGCCAACAACGCGCTGAAGCTCGACTACGCGCTGACGCACAACGTGACGCTGCGCGCCGAGGCCGGCATCGTCAGCGGCTTCGGGATCTACTACCAGCGGTCGTTCGATTAGCAATCCGGGATCGTGGCGCCGGCTTCGCAACCCGCGGCGGATGCATCTCGGCCAGCAGCACCGGCGCCGCCGCGACGACGAAGTCGACGAACGCCGCCGCTGCCGGGCTGACGAATCGCCCCGCGCGCTGCACGACGTACCAGCGGCGCATCAGCGGCAGCCCGACGACGTCGAGCTCCGCGAGACGGCCGGCGGAGAGCTCGAGGCCGATCGTGTGCCGCGAGATGAACGCGAGACCCATGCCGGCCATGACCGCCTGCTTGATCGTCTCGTTGCTGCTCATCACCGTGCCGATCCGCGGCTCGAATCCGCGCTCGGCGAAGAAGCGCTCCATCGACGAGCGCGTTCCCGAGCCCTGCTCGCGGACCAGGAACGTCTCGCCGGCGAGCGCGGCCAGCGGCACGCGGCGCACGCCCGTCAGCGGATGGCCGGGCGCTGCGATCACCACCAGCGGATGGTCGGCGAACGCCGTCGCGTCGGTCGCCAGCCGCGGCGGCGGCTGGCCCATGATCGCGATGTCGATCTCGTCGCGCTCGAGCTCGCGCACGATGATCTCGCGGTTGTTCACCGACAGCGCGACGCGGACGCCGGGATGCCGCTGCTGGAACCGCGCGAGCAGCGCCGGCGCGAAATACTTCGCCGTGCTGACGACGCCGACGCGGATGCGCCCGCCGGTCAGGCCCTTCAGCGCCGAGAGCGCGAGGTCGGCGTCCCTCAGCGCGGCGAGGACCTGCTGCGCGTACCGGAGCAGCACGTCGCCGGCCTCGGTCAGCGCTACCTTTCGGCCGCGGCGCTCGAACAGCGCGAACCCGGCCATTTCCTCGAGCCGCTTGATCTGCAGCGACACTGCGGCCTGCGTCAGGTGAAGCTGCTCGGAGGTGCGGACGAAGCTCAGGTGGGCCGCGGCGGCGGCGAAGATCTGCAGTTGCCGGATGGTGACGCCGCGCATCGATTGCTCGCTCGGACGTTCCCGTGGGTCGACGGGAGATACTTAAGTAAAATCTTAAGTGTGTAGTTAAAACAATTAACTATTACTTGTCAATGGCTGCGACTACGATCGATACCAGCTTGGGTCCGGGCCGCAAAGGGCGGCGCCGAGCCTCCACCGAGGGGAACCCCGATGAACGACACCGCGAGCAAGGCGACGAGGACCGGCAGCGAGCGCTACAAGGCCGGCGTGATGAAGTACAAGGACATGGGCTACTGGCGGCCCGACTACGAGCCGTCGGACACCGACCTGATAGCGCTGTTCCGGATCACGCCGCAGGAAGGCGTCGAGCCGGACGAGGCCGCCGCCGCGGTCGCCGGCGAATCGTCGACGGCGACGTGGACGGTGGTGTGGACGGACCGGCTCACCGCCTGCGACAACTACCGCGCGAAGGCGTACCGCGTCGACCCGGTGCCCAACACCGGCCCCGGCACCGCCACCGAGCAGCAGTGGTTCGCCTACATCGCCTACGACCTCGCGCTGTTCGAGGAAGGCTCGATCTCGAACCTGACCGCGTCGATCATCGGCAACGTGTTCGGCTTCAAGCCGCTGAAGGCGCTGCGGTTGGAGGACATGCGGATTCCCGTCGCCTACCTGAAGACGTTCCAGGGACCGCCGACCGGGATCGTCGTCGAGCGCGAGCGCCTCGACAAGTTCGGCCGGCCGCTGCTCGGCGCCACCGTCAAGCCGAAGCTCGGGCTCTCCGGCAAGAACTACGGCCGCGTCGTCTACGAGGGCCTGAAGGGCGGTCTCGACTTCCTGAAGGACGACGAGAACATCAACTCGCAGCCATTCATGCACTGGCGCGAGCGCTTCCTGTACTGCATGGAGGCCGTCACCAAGGCGTCCGCCGTCACCGGCGAGGTCAAGGGCACGTACCTCAACGTCACCGCGGCGACGATGGAGGACATGTACGAGCGCGCCGACTTCGCCAAGGAACTGGGCTCGGTGATCGTGATGATCGACCTCGTCATCGGCTACACGGCGATCCAGTCGATGGCGAAGTGGGCGCGCAGGAACGACATGATCCTGCACCTGCACCGCGCCGGTCACTCGACGTACACCCGGCAGAAGAACCACGGGATCTCGTTCCGCGTGATCGCCAAGTGGATGCGGATGGCCGGCGTCGACCACATCCACGCCGGCACCGCGGTGGGCAAGCTCGAAGGCGACCCGCTGACCGTCCAGGGCTTCTACAACGTCTGCCGCGAGGAAAAGAACGAAGTCGACCTCGCGCGCGGCATCTTCTTCGAGCAGCCGTGGGCGAACCTGCGCAAGGTGATGCCGGTGGCGTCCGGCGGCATCCACGCCGGCCAGATGCACCAGCTGATCGACCTTTTCGGCGACGACTGCGTGCTGCAGTTTGGCGGCGGCACGATCGGCCACCCGCAGGGGATCCAAGCCGGCGCGACGGCAAACCGCGTCGCGCTCGAGGCGATGGTGAAGGCGAGAAACGAAGGCCGCGACATCGCCAACGAAGGGCCGCAGATCCTGCTCGACGCCGCGAAGAGCTGCAAGCCGCTGCAGCAGGCGCTCGACACCTGGAAGGACGTCTCGTTCAACTACGCGTCGACCGACACCCCCGATTTCGTGCCCACCGCGACCGCGGCCTGACACGACGGAAAAGCGAGGACACCATGCGAGTCACCCAAGGCACGTTTTCGTTCCTGCCCGATTTCACCGACGCCGAGATCTCGGCGCAGATCGAGTACGCGCTGCAGCAGGGCTGGGCGCTGTCGGTCGAGCACACCGACGAGCCGCACCCGCGCAACGTCTACTGGGAAATGTGGGGGATGCCGATGTTTGACCTGAAGGACGCCGCCGGCGTCTTGATGGAGGTCAATGCCTGCCGCAAAACGTTCCCCGACCATTACGTGAAGGTCAACGCGCTCGACGCGACGCAGGGGTGGGAGTCGACGCGGCTGTCGTTCATCGTCAACCGCCCGCGCCACGAGGCGCAGTACCGCGTCGTGCGGCAGGAAGGCGCCGGTCGCGCGATCCGGTACACGGTCGAGCGCGCAGACGGCGGCCATCACTGAGCGGACGCGCGCCGCGCGCCCGAAACACAACCGCCGCACCGAATTCCGGACCGACTCCGCGATGAACACGCCGGCCCCCGCCCCCGCGACGGCTCCCGAAACGATCGACCTCGCCGCGCTCGCTCGCGAGACGAAGGTTCACGAGGTGCTGGACGAACTCGATCGCGAGCTGGTCGGCCTCGCGCCGGTGAAGGCACGCATCCGCGACATCGCAGCGCTGCTGCTGGTCGATCGCGGTCGGCGCCTCGTCGGACTGCCGACGGAGCCGCCGTCGCTGCACATGTGCTTTACCGGCAACCCCGGCACCGGCAAGACGACGGTCGCGCTGCGGATGGCCGAGATCCTGCACCGGCTGGGATACGTGCGCAAAGGCCACCTCGTCGCCGTCACCCGCGACGACCTCGTCGGCCAGTACATCGGCCACACCGCGCCGAAGACGCGCGAGGTGCTGAAGAAGGCGATGGGCGGCGTGCTGTTCATCGACGAAGCGTACTACCTGTACCGTCCCGAGAACGAGCGCGACTACGGGCAGGAGGCGATCGAGATCCTGCTGCAGGTGATGGAGAACCAGCGCGACGACCTGGTCGTGATCCTCGCCGGCTATCGTGACCGGATGGAGACATTCTTCCGGAGCAATCCGGGGATGGCGTCGCGGATCGCCCACCACATCGACTTTCCCGACTACGGCGCCGGCGAACTCTACTCGATCGCGCAACTGATGCTGACGAAGAGCGGCTATCTGCTCGCGCCGGACGCGGAAGTCGCGCTGCGCGACTACATCGGGCGCCGGATCGTGCGGCCCAACTTCGCCAACGCGCGCTCGATCCGCAATGCGCTGGACCGCGCGCGGCTGCGGCAGGCGAGCCGGCTGTTCGCCACACCTGACCGCCCGGTGGGCCGCGACGAGCTGCAGACGATCGCCGCCGCCGACCTGCTGGCGAGCCGCGTCTTCAACGACTGAACCACGCCTTCCGGGGAAGCCCATGCTGCACGGACGCACGACGCTGTCGAAGTTCATCATCGAGGAGCAGCGCAAGCTCGAAGGCGGCGCCGAGCTGATCGCGCTGGTCAACGACATCCAGACGGCGTGCAAGTACATCGCGAGCGCGGTGGCGTGCGGCGCTCTGCTGGAAACGCACTCGGGCTTCGCCCTCGGTCATTCACCATTAGGGCGGCCCGGCGGGCTCATGGGCCCGCGCGGTGCCACCGGCGACGTCAACGTCCACGCCGAGGAGCAGAAGCCGCTCGACGTGATCGCCAACGACATCATGCTCGGAAGCTGCGAATGGGGCGGCTATCTCGCGGGCATGGTGTCCGAGGAGATGGACGCGCCGTATCCGATCCCGGCGCAGTATCCGCGCGGGCGCTACCTGCTGGTGTTCGACCCGCTCGACGGCTCGTCGAACCTCGACGTCAACGTCACCGTCGGCACCATCTTCTCGGTGCTGCGGGCACCCGACGGCGTCACCGACCCGGGACCGGAGCATTTCCTGCAGCCAGGGACGCAGCAGGTCTGCGCCGGCTACGCGCTGTACGGTCCGGCGGCGATGATCGTCATCACGCTCGGCACCGGCGTCCACGGCTTCACGCTCGACCCGGAGATTGGCGCGTACATCCTCACCCACCCGAACCTCGCGATCGCCGACGACACCCACGAGTTCGCCGTCAACGCGTCGAATCAGCGCTTCTGGGAGCCGCCGGTGCGCCGCTACGTCGAGGAATGCCTGGCCGGCAAGTCCGGCGCCCGCGACAAGGACTTCAACATGCGCTGGATCGCGTCGCTGGTCGCCGAAGTGCATCGGATCCTGATGCGCGGCGGGCTGTTCATGTATCCGAAGGACACCAAGGATCCGGCGAAACCCGGGCGGCTGCGCCTCTTGTACGAGGCGAACCCGATGGCGATGCTGATCGAGCAGGCGGGCGGTGCCGCGTCGACGGGGCGCGGCCGCATCCTCGACGTCGTGCCGTCGACGCTGCACCAGCGGGTGCCGGTGATCCTCGGCTCGAAGCAAGAGGTCGCGCGGCTGGAGCGCTACCACGCCGAGTTCGACCGCGGGGACGTCGCGTTCAGCTCGCCGCTGTTCAACGAGCGCTCGCTGCTGCGAAGCGCGACGCTTTCCAACTGATTCCGGCAACCAGCGAGCGAGCCCCGCCATGTCGACGAAGCACCCCGTGGTCGCGATCACCGGCTCCTCCGGCGCCGGCACGACGACCGTCACCCGCACGTTCGAGCACATCTTCCGGCGCGAAGGCTTCAATGCCGCGATCGTCGAGGGCGATTCGTTCCACCGCTACGACCGCAAGGAGATGAAGGCGAAGATGGCCGAGGCGACCGCCGCCGGCAACGAGCACTTCAGCCACTTCGGCCCGGAGTCGAACCTGCTCCCCGACCTCGAGACGCTGTTCCGCTCCTATGGCGAGACCGGGACCGGGAAGGTCCGCAAATACCTGCACGACGCGCGGGAAGCGGCGCCCTACAAGCAGGAGCCCGGCACCTTCACGCCGTGGGCCGACATCCCGGCCGGCACCGACCTGCTGTTCTACGAGGGGCTGCATGGCGCCGCGGTCACCCCCGAGGTGGACATCGCGCGCCATGCCGACCTGCTGATCGGCGTCGTGCCGATCATCAACCTCGAATGGATCCAGAAGCTGCACCGCGACCAGAACCTGCGCGGCTATTCGCAGGACGCCGTCGTCGACACGATCCTGCGGCGGATGCCCGACTACGTGAACTACATCTGCCCGCAGTTCTCGCAGACGCACATCAACTTCCAGCGGGTGCCGATGGTCGACACGTCGAACCCGTTCATCGCCAAGGACATCCCGACGGTCGACGAGAGCATGGTGGTGATCCGCTTCGCCCGGCCGCAGGGCATCGACTTCCTCTACCTGCTGTCGATGCTGCACGACTCGTACATGTCGCGGCCGAACATCATCGTCGTGCCCGGCGGCAAGATGAGCCTGGCGATGCAGCTGATCCTGACGCCGACGATCCTCCAACTGATGGACCGCAAGAAACGGGCCGGGTGACACGATGATCGAGCAGACGATGGAACGGACCGGCACCGCGCAGCTCGCCAACGCGATCCGCGCATTGGCGATGGACGCGGTGGAGGCGGCGAAGTCGGGGC
>JBDTVU010000044.1:0-24200 GCA_040007035.1 Betaproteobacteria bacterium
TGCGGCGGATCGTCGTCCGCTCGGCGGGGCTGCTCGACATCGCCCTCGACGCCGACGGCGCGCTCGAGATCGCGCGCCGCTCTCGCGGGACGCCGCGGATCGTCAACCGGTTGCTGCGCCGGGTCCGCGATTTCGCCGAAGTGAGGGCCGACGGCGCGATCACCCGTCAGGTCGCCGACGACGCGCTGGCGATGCTCGACGTCGACGCCTCCGGCCTCGACGTGATGGACCGCAAGCTGCTGCGCGCGGTGCTCGACAAGTTCGCCGGCGGGCCTGTGGGCGTGGACAACCTCGCCGCCGCAATCGGCGAGGAGCGCGACACGATCGAGGACGTGCTGGAGCCGTTCCTGATCCAGCAGGGGTTCCTGCAGCGCACCTCGCGCGGCCGCGTCGCCACGGCGCTGTCGTACCACCATTTCGGGCTCACGGCACCGACACCGGCCGCGCCGCCGGGCAATCCGGCCGATCTCTTCCCCAGCGAATGACGCGACCGGTGCCCAGCGAGACCTTTCGCTTCCCCGTCCGCGTTTACTACGAGGACACCGACGCCGCCGGCGTCGTCTACTACGCGAACTACCTGAAATTCATGGAACGCGCGCGCACCGAGTGGCTGGCGGCAAAGGGGTTCGAGATCGCGGCGCTCGAGCGCGAGCACGGGATCGCGTTCGTCGTCCGCCACGCGAACGTCGACTGGCTGAGGCCGGCGCGGCTGGGCGACCGCCTCGACGTGACGTTCGCGCTGGTCAACGCCCGCCGCGCGAGCCTCGTCGCCGACCAGGAGATCCGCCGCGGTGACGAGGTGCTGGCGCGCGCGCGCATCACCGTCGCCTGTCTCGACCACGCGAACTGGCGGCCGGCGCGAATTCCGGCCGCGCTCGTGCCCCACATGGAGAACGACGCTTGAACCTGCACCCGGATCTCTCGTTCGTGACGCTGATCACGCAGGCGTCGTTCGTCGTCCAGGCGATCCTCGCGCTGCTGGTCGGCCTGTCGCTGTGGTCGTGGTGGCGGATCTTCCTGAAACTGTTCCAGTTGAAGCGCGCGACGCGCGACACCGACGCGTTCGAGGACGCGTTCTGGAAGGGCGGCGACCTCGCCGCCCTCTACGCGGGCGCCAGCCAGTCGCGCACCGGCGGTACCCTCGAGCACATCTTCGCCGCGGGCTTCCGCGAGTACTCGAAGCACAGGAAGCAGGGCAGCAACGCGGCGGTGACGATGGACAGCGCGCGACGGGCGATGCGTGCCGCGTACCAGCGCGAGATCGACGGGCTGGAGGCGCACCTGTCCGGGCTGGCGACGGTGGGCTCGGTGTCGCCGTACATCGGGCTCTTCGGCACGGTGTGGGGAATCATGAATGCGTTCCGAGGGCTCGCCAACGTGAGCCAGGCCACACTCGCCAACGTAGCACCCGGGATCGCCGAGGCGCTGATCGCCACCGCCATCGGCCTCTTTGCGGCGATCCCCGCCGTCGTCGCCTACAACCGCTACACGCACGACGTCGACCGTCTCGCCGTCCGCTACGAGACGTTCATCGAGGAATTCTCCAACATCCTGCAACGGCAGGGATAGCAGGACTGGAACGCGATCCCCGAGGCCCCGATGCCCCGCCCCCGCAAGTCGATGAACCAGATCAACGTCGTTCCGTACATCGACGTGATGCTGGTGCTGCTCGTGATCTTCATGGTCACGGCACCGCTGATCAATCCGGGCGTGATCGAGCTGCCTTCCGTCGGCAGCAAGCTGGTCGCGCCGGCGCAGCCGCTCGAAGTCACGCTGCGCACCGACCGGACGCTGTGGCTCGTCGACCGGCAGGCGGGCGGCGCCGCGGTGCAGGTCTCGCGCGACGAGCTCGTCGCCCGCATCCGCGCGAAGCAGGCGCAGCTCCCGGAACAGCCGGTGGTGATCGCCGCCGACCGCGCGACCCGCTACGAAGACGTGCTCGGCGTGCTGGACCTTCTGCAGCGCAACGGCGCGAAGCGCGTCGGCCTCCTCGCGCGCCCGCCCGGCGCCTGAGCCGGCGATGAAGAAGGACCGGCCCGGCTGGCCGACGCGCCCCACCGGGCGCTGGCTCGCGCTCGCGCTGGCCGTCGCCGTCCACGCCGCGTTCATCGCCGTGCTGGTGTTTTCGGTGCGGTGGCAGAACCGGCCACCGGAGCCGGTCACCGCAGAGCTCTATGCGCCGCCGGCGAAGGCAGCGGTGGTGGACACGCCCGCCGCAGTGCCCGAGCCGACGCCGCCTCAGCCGACACCTGCGCCCGCTCCGCCACCGGCGCCGGCACCGAAACCGGAGCCCGTTCCGCCCGCGGCGGTGCCCAAGCCGGAGCCGAAGGCCGGGAAGCCCGATCCGCGTGCCGCCGAAATCGCGCAGAAGGCGAGACTGGACGAGGACAGGAAGAAGCGCGAGGTGATCGAGCGCGAGAAGCAGGAGCGCGAACGCAAGGAGGCCGACAAGCGCGAGCGCGACCGCAAGGACGCCGAGAAGCGCGAGGCCGAGAAGAGGAAGGCGGACGAGCAGAAGCGGGCGGTCGAAACGCGCGAGCGGCAGTCGCGCGAAGCCGAAGCGTTGCGCGCGCAGGCGGAGCGCGAGAAAGCCACGCGCGACGCGCAGCAGAAAGTGGCCGACGCGGAAGCCGCGGCGCGCGCGCGGGCCGAAGCCGACTACATCCGCCGCATCCAGTCCAAGGTGAAGGGCAACGTCATCCTGCCGCCGGACCTCGCCGGCAATCCCGAAGCGATCTTCGACCTGATCCAGCTTCCGACCGGCGAGATCATCGACGCGGTGCTGCGGAAATCGAGCGGCGTGCGTGCGTATGACGACGCCGTCCAGCGCGCGATCGTCAAGTCGTCGCCACTGCCGCGCCCCGACCGCCCCGACCTGTTCCAGCGCACGTTGACGCTGAAGTTCCGGCCGCAGGATTAGCGACGCGAGCCTGGGAGCAGGGCCCCCGCGGAGCGGGGTGCGACTGGGGCGAGTCGGCGCTGGCGGCCGACACGCTGCCGGTGATCTTGCGCCGCCGGTACATGGAGGCCGCGACGCGAGCCTGGGAGCAGGGCCCCCGCGGAGCGGGGTGCGACTGGGGCGAGTCGGCGCTGGCGGCCGACACGCTGCCGGTGATCTTGCGCCGCCGGTACATGGAGGCCGCGACGCGAGCCTGGGAGCAGCGGCGCGAGCCTGGGAACGGGGTCCCCGCGGAGCGGGGTGCGACCGGGGCGAGTCGACGCAACGAGGCCGACACTCCACGGCGCACAACACACAATCAGATCAGGGAGGCCGAGGGGCCCTCGCCGCGAGGCGCCGATGTCAAAGTTCCTTCGGCTTCTTCTCGATGATCTGGATCGCCGCCCAGCTCCACTCGGCGCGCTGCTCGACGAGTTGGCGCAGCGCCACCGTGTACACCGAGCGGCCGGTGGTGAGGATGACGCTGCGGCCTTCGGCGTACTCCGACGTCGGCACGATCAACGTCTTCACCGTCAGCGGCTTGTCCGGGCGCGACGGCGGCGGCAGATAGAGGCCCTCGAACCGCGCGCCCATCGTCGACACATCGACGCCGTCGACGACGATGCCGGCCAGGTCGTCGCGCGGGTCGCGCCTCGAATGCAGCTGGACCGGGACGACGCGCTCGGCGATGATCGACACGCCGGCTTCGACGTCCTCGTTGGACACCTTGTTCAGGCGGCGGACGACGCCGAGCACCCAGTCGGTGACGTCCGACTGCCGCACGGCGACCAGCGCGCCGAGCGCCAGGCTCTGGCCGATGCCGCCGGACGCCGCGATCCGCAGCCCCGCAACGCTGCGGTCCTTGACCTGCCACATCGGGTCGCTGAACGACGAGATCGACGCCGCCAGCGAGTCGTGCTCGTTCCCCGCCCGCGCCCGCGCGCGCGGGCCGCCGGCGACCGCGTAGACCTCGATCTGCTCGGCGCCGCCGGTGGCGCCGTCGATGCCGGTCTCGTTGATGTCCTTGGCCGCGAGGTCGCGGCAGATGCGCCCGAGGCCCACCCGCACCCGCGCGGGCACCGTCACGACAACGCGGGGGTCGCGGCGCAGGTCGGCGTTGAGATTGGGCGACACCGCCGGCCGCACCTTCTCGAGGATCGCGATGCGCTGCTGGTTGATCGGCGCCGCGGGCCCCTGGTCGGTGGATTCGGCCTGGCGCAGCGAGTGAATCGCGCGCTCGAGCTGGTCGGCGACCGGCGTCGTGTCGACGTAGCGGAGCATCGAGCCGGAGTCGTTGCCGGTGCGGCGGACGAGGCCGCCCTTCCCGGCGACGTCGACGAAGAATCCCTCCGGCGACTCAGGGACCGAATCGAGCGACAGCTTGCGGCTCCACGCGCGGAGTTGCGCGCACGCCCAGTCGAGCTCCGCCGGCGCCAGGTTGCCGGTGTTGAGCTGGTGGACCAGCAGCACGAACAGGTACTCCTGCTCCGCGGTCCACGGCGTCGGATGCTGGCCGCCGGTGCCGAGCGTCGACGGAACACGGTCGAGGCCGAGCTCCTGCGCGCGCACGTAGAGCCGGTGGAGGGCCAACCACTTCGCCGGAATCCAGCGTTCGTACCGGAACACGCGCAGCTTCGCGTCGGTGCCGTAGTAGTGGATGAGACGGGAGAACAGCAGTGGAATTTCGCGTTTCCACCGAGGGTTCGCCGCCTGCGTCAGCGCCTGCTCGAGCGCCGTCTGGTAACCGTAGATGAAGCCCTGCGCCATCTCGTGAACGGCCTGCCAGAGCCGCTCGGCGAGCCGCGGCGAGCCGTCGACGTTCTCGACGTACTGTTTGGTGAGCTGGCGCCGGTCGGCGCCGAGCGCCGCGTCCAGGAACTCGATCGCCGCGACGCGAGAGAGGTCGGGCGGCTTGCGCGACTGGCGCATCCCGTCGAACGCGCGCATCACCTGCTGCTGGCGCCCGATCACGTCGAGCGTGGGCAGCTGGCGCAGCCACGCGGACACCGATTTCGGCGTCTGCAGCGGATCCGGGTGATCCCTGGCCTGCGGCGTCAGAAAACCGAACATGGGTCAGTGCATTCCTTCCGGACGTGTAGCCATGGGCGCTTGGGCACCGTGCAGGCCGCGCGATGGCGCGATGGCGGCGGATTGCCGCTGCGGCAACGGAACATTCATTTATAGCTCAATCGGGAGGCCTGCGCAAAAGTGTGCGGTCGTCGGCTACAATGCCGATCCTCGCGCATCCGCCGGGCGCCGTCGCGGGCCATCGCGCCGCCCGCTCCCGACTGTTTCCGTTCACCCTGTTACGAGGCCTGTCCATGTCTGGGTCCATCCGGTCGCCGCGACCACTTCGGTCGTACGTTCCGCTCATCGTCCTGGCGGCGGCATTCGCCATGGCGGGAACGCTCCGCGCACAGTCGCCGTCGCCTTCTCCTTCCTTGACGAGCAAAATTGGTGCCACCGTGAAAGAGCTGAAGAAAATCGATAAAATTCAAGGCACTGGCGCTGAGGCCCTGCCCCGCAAAGCCGTCTTTGTACACTATACCGGCTGGCTGTACGACCCCTCCACGGCGGATGGCAAGGGCGCCAAGTTCGACAGCTCGGCCGAGCGCCGGGTGCCGTTTGGCTTCGTGCTCGGCGTCGGGAAGGTCATCAAGGGATGGGACGAAGGCCTGGTCGGGATGAAAGTCGGCGGCACGCGCACGCTGGTGATCCCGCCGGACATGGCGTACGGCGAGCGCGGCGCCGGCAACGTCATCCCGCCGAACGCGACGCTGCTGTTCGACGTCGAGCTCGTCGACGTCAAGGGCTGATGTCCGGCGGCCTTCCGCGCGACGCGGCACCGCGCGCCACCCGCCGCGCCGACTACCGGCCGCCGCCGTTTCTCGCCCCGCGGCTCGACCTCGCCGTCGACCTCGACCCGGAGGCGACGCGCGTCGCCGCGACGTTCGAGTTCCTCCGCAATCCGGCGGCCGCGCCCGAGGACCGCAACGCGACGCTGATCCTCGACGGCGAAGGCATGCGCGACGTCACGGTCGAGCTCGATGGCGCGCCGCTGCCGCCCTCCCGCCACGCGCTGGCCGAGCGCACGCTGACGATCCTCGACCTGCCGGCCGCCGGCCGGCTGACCGTCCGCGCGACGATCGGGCCCGCGGCCAACACAGAACTCGAGGGGCTCTACCTGTCGTCGGGCACGTTCTGCACGCAGTGCGAGCCGGAAGGGTTTCGCCGCATCGCGTATTTCCTCGACCGGCCGGACGTCCTCGCCGAATACACGGTGACGATCGCCGCCGACCGCGCCCGCTATCCGGTGCTGCTCGCCAACGGCAACCGCGTCGCCGCCGGCCCGCTCGATCGCGGCCGCCATTTCGCCACCTGGCACGACCCGTTTCCGAAGCCGACGTACCTGTTCGCGCTCGTCGCCGGTGACATCAAAGCGCTGACCGACCGCTTTCGCACGATGTCCGGCCGCGATGTCGCGCTTGAAATCTGGTCGACGCCGGCGAACCTCGCCCGCTGCCGGCACGCGATGGACTCGCTGAAGCGTGCGATGCGCTGGGACGAGGAACGGTACGGCCGCGAGTACGACCTCGACACGTTCATGATCTTCTGCGCCGACGACTTCAACATGGGCGCGATGGAGAACAAGGGCCTCAACATCTTCAACAGCAAGCTGGTGCTGGCCGACCCGGAAACCGCGACCGACGACGACTACCTCGCGATCGAGGGCGTGATCGGCCACGAGTATTTCCACAACTGGACCGGCAACCGCGTCACCTGCCGCGACTGGTTCCAGCTGTCGCTGAAGGAAGGCCTCACCGTCTTCCGCGACCAGGAGTTCTCGGCGGACCAGGGTTCGCGCGCCGTCGAGCGGATCGCCACCGTCGATTTCCTGCGCACCCACCAGTTTCCCGAAGACGCCGGGCCGATGGCGCACCCGGTGCGCCCCGACGAGTTCGTCGAAATCAACAACTTCTACACGAAGACCGTCTACGAGAAGGGCGCCGAGCTGATCCGGATGCAGCACACGCTGCTCGGGCCCGCGCGCTTCCGGCGGGCGATGGACCTCTACTTCGAGCGCCACGACGGGCAGGCGGTCACCTGCGACGATTTCGTCCAGGCGATGGAGGATGCCGGCCGCGACGACGGCGGCCCCGACCTGGCGCAGTTCCGGCACTGGTACAGCCAGGCCGGCACGCCGGTGGTCCATTGCCGCGGCACCTGGGACGCCGGTGCGCGGACGTACGCGCTCGACGTCGCGCAGCACACGGCGGCCACGCCCGGGCAGCCGGACAAGGTGCCGCTCCACATCCCGCTCGCCGTCGGTCTCGTCGGCCCCGACGGCCGCGACGTGCCGCTGCGGCTCGCCGGCGAGCCCGCCGACGCGGCGGCGTCGACGCGCGTGCTGTCGCTCACCGCACCGCGGCAGACATTCGTGTTCGAGGGCGTCGATGCGCCGCCGGTGCCGTCGCTGCTGCGCGGCTTCTCGGCGCCGGCCCGCGTCGACTTCGACTACACCGTGGCCGACCTTGCGCTGCTCGCTGCGCACGACAGCGATCCGGTCAACCGCTGGAACGCCGCGCAGCGAAGCTTCGACAGCGCGATCCTCGCGGCTGCGGCGAGCATCGCCGCGAATCGCGCGCCGGAGCTCCCGCCGTCGCTGCCGGCGCTCATCCGCACGCTGCTCGCCGACGCCGTCACCGATCCCGCACTGCTCGCGCTGGCGCTGACCGCCCCCGATCCGGGTTATCTCACCAGCCTGGTCGATGCGATCGACGTCGACGCGCTCGTGGCGGCGCGCGAATTCGTCGTCCGCGGCGTCGCCGTGGCAACCTCCGACGCGCTTGCGCGGATGTACGCCGCACGTCGTCCCTGGGCGCCGTACGCGCCGGTGCAATCGCAGATCGGCCCGCGGATGCTGGCCAACGTGTGCCTGCGGCTGCTGGCGGCAACCGACACCGCCGCCGCCCGCGCGCTGGCGGTCGGCCAGTTCGATGCTGCCGACAACATGACCGACACGATCGCGACGCTGACGGCGGTCAACCATTCACCGGCGCCGGAGCGCGCCGCGCTGTTCGCCCGGTTCGAGGCGAAGTGGGCGCACGAGCCGCTGGTGCTCGACAAGTGGTTCGCGCTGCAGGCGGTTTCGCAGCGCGACGACACGCTCGCCCGCGTGCGCTCGCTGCTCACGCACCCGCGATTCAACGTGCGCAACCCGAATCGCGTGCGCGCGCTGGTCGGCGCGTTCGCGCTACGCAACTGGCCGCGTTTCCACGCCGCCGACGGCAGCGGCTACGCGTTCGTCGCCTACCAGGTGCTGGCGCTCGACCCGGTCAACCCCCACATCGCGTCGATGATCGCCGGCGCGTTCGGGCCGTGGCGACGGTTCGTCGGCCCGCGCCGCGGAATGCAGAAAGACGCACTCGAGCGGATCGCGCAGGCGCCGAAGCTGTCGCCGGACGTCGGCGAGATCGTCGGGCGGAGCCTGGCCGGCGAAGGCTGAGCCGCGGCGACGGCGGCGTCGCGAAGCGCGATCACCAGTACGTTTCGACTGTCACGTACCCCGGTTCCTTCCGCCGGTGCCGCTTCATCCCCCTCGCCTCCAACACCTTCTGGGTGTCCTCGACCATCGCCGGGTTGCCGCAAAGCATCGCCTGCGAGTTCGCCGCCGACAGCGCGATCCCCGCACGCGCCTCGAGCCGGCCGTCCTGGATCGCGTCGGGAATGCGGCCTTTGATCGCCCCCGGATGTGCCTCGCGGCTCGTCATCGGGATGTAGGTGAACGCGCCCGGATGCGCGGCAGCCACCGATGCGATCGTGTCGGCGTAGGTCAGCTCTTCCGCGAAGCGGACCGCGTGGACGAGCACGACCCGCTCGAATTTCGCCCAGGTGTCGGCGCTGCGCAGGATCGACAGGTACGGGCCGATGCCGGTGCCCGTGGCCAGGCACCACAGCACGTCCGCCTGCGGCACCTCGGAGACCGAGAAGAAGCCGTTCGCCCGCGGCAGCAGCCAGACCGGGTCGCCCGGCTCCAGCGCCGCCAGCCGCGGCGTCAGCGGGCCCTCGGGCACGGTGATGAAGTAGAACTCGTGCGGCGCGCTGTCGGGGCTGTTCACGAACGAGTACGGGCGGCCCACCATGTCCTCCTTCGAGCCGGGCGGCGCCGGCAGCGCGAGGCGGCCGAACTGGCCGGCGACGAACGTCACGTCCGGCGCCGCGACCTGCAGCGAACAGAGGCGGTCGGTCCATTTCCGCTTGCCGACGACCTTGCCTTCCACCCATTTGCTCATTCGGGACTTTCGAGAAGGTAAAATCGCAATTATGCCAACGCCACGGCCGGCCCAGGTCACCGACGTGCGCCGCCGCGGACTCCGCGTCTACCTGCGCGCCCCGCGCCGCGCCGACGCAGGCCCTTTCCTTGCCGCGGTCCGCGCCAGTCAGCGGTTGCACGGCCACTGGGTGCAGCCGCCGTCGACGGCGGCAGGCTTTGCCACCTACGTCGGCCGCTTTGCCCGCGGCGCGCGCGATCCGCTGCGGTCGACGCACGTCGGCTTCGTCGTCTGCCGCGTCGACGACGACGCGCTGGTCGGCGTGCTCAATTTCAGCGAGATCGTACGCGGCGCGTTCCAGTGCGCCTACCTCGGCTACTACGCGTTCGCGCCGCACGCCGGCGACGGGTACATGGCCGAGGGCCTCGATCTCGCACTCGACACGGCGTTCCGCCGGCTGAAGCTCCACCGCATCGAGGTCAACGTGCAGCCGACCAATGCCCGCTCGCTGGCGCTGGTCCGCCGCGCCGGCTTCAGGCGCGAAGGCTACTCGCCGCGCTACGTGAAGCTCGCCGGCCGCTGGCGCGACCACGTGCGGCTCGCGCTCACGGTCGAGGATTGGCGCGCGCAGCGGAGCGCGCGGCGATGACGTGGCAGGCGCTCGGCGCGCTCGCCGTCGCGGTCGTCGCCGGATGCGCTTCCGGGCCGAAATGGCCGGACGCGCCGCTATCGGTCGCCGCGCATTCGCTGCCGCCGTTCGAGATCCACGAGGAATGCGCGCAACTCCTTCCGGGCGACCGGTTCGAGTTCGCGTTCGAGAGCAGCGAGCCCGTCCACTTCAACATCCACTACCACCAAGGCAACGCGGTGCTGCTGCCCATCTCGCGCGACCGGACGCGGGCCGAGGCGGGCATTTTCCCGGTCGTGCTCGCGCAGGACTACTGCGCGATGTGGGAAGCCGGACCCGCGGGCGCGGCGATCGACTACCGGCTGCGCATCCGCCGCGCCGGCGCCGGCTGAGCCCTCGCGGCACGGAGCCGGTCAGGCCGCAGCGGGTGGCTTCCCCAGCGGCCGCAGCGCCAGCGTGAACCCGGCGAGCGAGCGTCGGTCGAGCTTGCCGCCGGCCGTCTGCGGCAGCCGCGGCACGAAGCAGATCCGGCGCGGTCGCTTGTGCGGCGCGAGACGGGCGCCGAAGTATTCCTGCAGCGCGGCGTCGTCCGGTTCGGCGCCATTGGCGACGAGCGCCGCGGCCACCGTCTGGCCCCACGCCTCGTCCGGCACGCCGAACACGCCAGCGGCGGCGATGCCCGGAAACGATTCCAGCGCGCGTTCCACTTCCGCCGGATACACGTTCTCACCGCCGGTGACGATGAGGTCGGTGCGCCGCGCACGGACGTGCAGGTTGCCCGCGGCGTCGAGCGTGCCGACGTCCCCGGTGTCGAACCACGCACCCGGCCGCAGCGACGGTGCGTTCCAGTAGCCCGCCATCAGCATCGGGCCACGGACTTCGATGTGCCCTTCGACGATGCGGACGTCGGCGCCGGGCAGCGGCGGGCCGACGCCGCGGTCTGCCGGCGAGAATCGCGTTTCATAGCGCGCCGCGGTGACCTGCGCGCAGGTCTCGGTGAGGCCGTAACACGGAAGCAGCGGGATTCCGCGCTCGCCCGCGCGCCGCAGCAGTGCCGACGATGCCGGCGCCCCGCCCAGCAGCACCGCCCGCAGCGACGGTGGCCAGCGCCAGTCCGGATGCGCGTCGAGCACGCGCGCGAGCATCGTCGGCACCAGCGAGGCCAGCGTGATGCGATGCGCGGAGATCCACTCGGGGAACCGGCCGGCGTCGAAATGCGGCTCGACCGCAGTGGCGCGCCGCGCGGCGAGGCAGCGGGTGACGATCGACAGCCCACCCACGTGCGCGAGCGGCATGCACAGCAGCCAGCAATCATCGGGCTGCCAGCCGAGATTGGCGGCGCTCGCCGCCGCCGAGGCGACCAGCGCCGACCGGGTGAGCACGGCGGCGCGCGGTTCGCCCGTCGTGCCCGACGTGTAGAGGATCGCCGCGGCATCGGCGTGCGGCACCGCTCCGGCGCGGTCCGCGTCGGCCAGCAGCGCCGATCGCTCGGTATCGGTGAGCCGCGCGTGCAGCAGCAGCGCGGGGACCCGCGCCTCCAGCAGCGCGTACATCGTGACGAGCGTCGCCAGCGACCCGTCGGCGACGAGCGGATGCGACCTGCCGTTGCCTGACACGGGCGCCAGCGTCGCCAGCCGCGCGCGCACGAGATCCGCAAGTTCGGTGAACGTGTATTCGCGTCCGGCGATCCGCAGCGCCGTCGCCGCGCCGGCATCGGCCGCCGCGGCGAAGATCGACAGCGGCTCGTTCATCGCAATTCGCACCGTTTGCGGCCCCCGCCGGCGTCGCGCGTCGGCCTCGGCCGCGACGCGGACGTTCAGGGAAACCGCTTGAACTTGCTGAAATCCGGCTTGCGCTTCTCGACGTACGCGTTGCGGCCCTCCTGCCCTTCTTCCGACAGGTAGTAGAGCAGCGTCGCGTTGCCGGCGAGTTCCTGCAGGCCGGCCTGCCCGTCGCAGTCGGCGTTGAGCGCGGCCTTGAGGCAGCGCAGCGCGATGGGGCTGTTGGCGAGCATCTCGCGGCACCACTGCACGGTCTCCGCCTCGAGCCGGTCGTACGGCACGACACGGTTGACGAGGCCCATCTCGAGCGCCGCTTGCGCGTCGTACTGCCGGCAGAGGAACCAGATCTCGCGCGCCTTCTTCTGGCCGACGATGCGAGCCATGTACGCGGCGCCGTAGCCGCCGTCGAAGCTGCCGACCCTCGGGCCGGTCTGGCCGAAGCGCGCGTTGTCGGCGGCAATCGTGAGGTCACACATCAGGTGCAGCACGTGGCCGCCGCCGATCGCGTAGCCGGCGACCATCGCGACCACCGGCTTCGGCAGCGTCCGGATCTGCCGCTGCAGGTCGAGCACGTTGAGGCGGGGCACCCCGTCGGCGCCGACGTAGCCGCCCTTGCCGCGCACGCGCTGGTCGCCGCCGGAACAGAACGCGTCCTTGCCCTGGCCGGTCAGGATCACCACGCCGATGTCGGCGTCGTCGCGCGCGTCGGCAAACGCCGCCTGCATCTCGCGCACGGTCTCCGGCCGGAACGCGTTGCGCACCTCGGGCCGGTTGATCGTGATCTTGGCGATGCCTTCGTCGGCCTTCGCGTAGACGACGTCGTGATAGCCGGCGACGGTGTTCCACGTCGGGACGGGCGGCTGGGAAAGGGCATCCATCGTGATCTCCATCGAATCTGCAGGCCGCGCAGGCGTCGTCGGCACGGCCGGGGCGCCGGCCGCACGCGGCACGGCGGGAAAACACGAGAGCTTAACGAGCCGGCGCGGGCCGGGTCAACCCGCGCGGCGCCGCGGCCCGCCAGCGCGCGGCCCCCGTGCCGCCGGGTTTCAATCGACCTTCGCCCCCGATTGCCGGACGACGCGGGCCCACTTTTCGGCCTCGGCCGCGATGTGACGCGTGAACTCCTCCGGCGTGCCGGGCACCGCCTGCGCGCCGTGCGCGAGCAGCGATTCGCGCAGCTCGCGGTCGTCGAGCGCCTGCCGGATCGCGGCGTTGAGCCGGTCGACGATGGCCTGCGGCGTGCCGGCCGGGACGAAGATGCCGTCCCACGCGCTGACCTCGAAACCCGGCACGCCGGACTCGGCAATCGTCGGATACTCGGGCGCGCCGGAAAACCGCCGGGCCGTCGTCACCGCGAGGCCGCGGACCTTGCCGCCCTTCGCCAGCGGATACGCGTTCGGCATCACGTCGATCATCATTTGCACCTGGCCGCCGACGAGATCCACCGCCGCCAGTGCGCCGCCGCGGTACGGTACGTGGACGATGTCGATGCCGGCCATCGTGCGGAAGAGCTCGCCGGCGAGATGCGACGTGGTGCCGTTGCCGGCGGACGCGAAATTGATCTTGCCCGGATTCGCCTTCGCGTAACGGATCAGCTCGCCGACCGAGCTTGCCGGCAGCGCCGGATTCACGATCAGCATCGCCGCGATCAGCGTCATCCGCGACACCGGCGCAAAATCCTTCACCGGATCGAAGCGCAGGTTGACGTACAGCGATGGGTTGATCGCGTGCGTGCCGTTGGTGCCGTAGAGCAGCGTGTAGCCGTCCGCCGCCGCGCGGGCGACGAACTCGGCGCCCACGTTGCCGCCGGCGCCCGGCTTGTTGTCGATGACGATCGCCACGCCAAGCGCCTGCGCGACCTTCGGCATGATCATCCGCGCGAGGATGTCGGCGCCGCCGCCGGCCGGGAACGGAACGACGAGCTTCACCGGCCGGTCGGGCCAGTCGGCGGAGGCCGGACCCGGCAGCAGCGCCATCAGCACGCAAAGCGCCGCGCCGGCGAGTCGCAGCGCGACGGAGGGTTTGCGCCGTTGCGTCATTCTGCCGTTCCGTCAGTCGAGATCGGTGTGGACGTAGACGCGCCCGTGGTCCACCGGCTCCAGCACGAGCTTCGCGACGATCCGCGCTGCGACGTCCGCCGGGTCCTTCAGCAGCCGCTGCGCCTTGAAGCCTCGGAACAGCTCGACACTCGGAAATTCCGCCGGGTCGCGGCTGCGCATGAACTGCTGCATCGCGGTCTCGAAGATCCCGGGCCGCAGCGCGATCGCGCGGAAGTTCGGCGCCGCATGGTCGGCGGCCAGCGACAGCGTCAGCATCTCGATCGCCGCCTTCGCCATCGAGTAGGCGCCGCTGCCGGCGAGCGCGCGCTGTGCCGCGCCGGACGAGATGTTGATGACGCGCCGCGGGACCGCGTCGTCGGCGAACGTGCGCAGGAACAGGTCGGCGACGACGAGCGGCGCAGCGATGTTGGTCGCGATCGCCGCCTCGACCTCGGCCGCGTCGAGGCGACCGATCAGCCCCACCGGCCCCGCGACCGCAGCGTTGTTGATCAGCGTCACCGAGGCCGGCCGCCGTGCCGCGAGCTCGCGCAGCGCGGGAACGAGCGCCGCGGCGATCCGCGCCGGGTGCGCGAGGTCGGACTCGACGAAACGGAAGCGAGCGCCGGCGAGCTTCGGGCTCGACCCGCGGCCGAGGCCGACGACGTCGAATCCGCGTCGCAGCAGGTCGGCGGCGAGCGCCTCGCCGAGCCCCCGCGACACGCCGGTGACGATCGCCGCCGGCGTCCGTCCGCGCCCGGCTGCCGGATCAGCCACGACCACGCACCCGCGCGACGAGCACGGCGCCGACGATGGCCGCCGCGACGAGGCCGAGCTGCCACAACGGCTTGACCGCGTAGATCAGCGCCGACGTCGAGCCGCGCGGCGCGACGAAGGTCACGTGGAATGCAATCGCCTCGAACGCCGCGGCGAGCAGCGCGCCGGCGAGCAGGCCCGGCACGTCCAGCCGCCACGCGAGCAGCAGCACGACGAGCCACGGCAACGCCAGCCACAGCGCGAACAGATGCGTCGACCACGTGAACGCCCCGGGCGCCTTCAGCACGAACAGCGTCGCGTCGGCAGCGATGCCGGCGCCAGCGATGACGCGCGCGAGCAGGCGGGGCAACGGCGTGGCAGTGGCGGCAGTCATGGCGCCGATCAGCGTAGCACGCGCAGACGGAACACCGAAACGTCGTCGAACAGCCGGGCGCCCTGCCCCTCGGTGTCCCAGCCCGGCAGCGCCGCGACCGGCAGCGGCAGCAGCGTCGCCGGAGACCACGTCGCGCCGCGGGCAGCGATCGCGTCGGCAGCCGCGGCGTCGAGCGTGGCGGCGAGCGCTGCCGGCGCCTCGGGCAGCGTCGCAGCGTCGAGCGGCAGCACCACTGCGCGGCCGGTGATCGCCGGGAAAGGTGCGGCGAGCTTGGCGATGAGGCCGTGGCCGATCGCGACCGCGCGCAGCGGGCGCGCGCCGGTGAGTGGGCGATCGCCGAACGCCTCGCGCCAGCGGTGGTCGCGCCACGCAGCGACGAGGCCGGCGTCGGCGCACGCGACGATCAGGCCGGATTCGTCGAGCAGCGTCGCCGCATCGCGACCGCGGTCGCGCGCGTTCGGTGTCGCCGCCGGCGCCGACGCGACGTGGACGGCGTTGAGCGCCGCCTTCGTCCGCGGGAACGCGAGCCAGGCCAGCGCGTTGCAGAAGTCGTGCCGGTTGCCCGTGCGGGTGGCGACTTCGCCGCGCTCCGCGATCCGCCGCTCGTAGTCGAGCGCGCCGGTCGAGCGCGCCGGCGCTGCGACGAACGCGAGCGGCCGCCCATCGGGCAGCGCCAGCGCGACGTCGCGCGCCCACGCGTCGAGCGTCGCGACAGGGGGTATCGGCGCCGACGGATCGGCCGGCCACCAGCGCGAGAACGGCGCGAACGCCGGATGCGCTGCCGCGTGAAGCACGCCTCGACGCCCGCTCAGCGCCCGCCGCCCATCGACATCGCGATGACGACGACGACAAGGATGACGACCACGATGAGCGCGATCTTCCACGGGCTCTTCGGGTACTCGCCGTCGACGGCGCCGGTGACGCCGTTCATCGCGCACTGGAACGCCTTCGCGCCGTAGGTGTACGACATCAGCCAGACCGGCGCGAGGATGTGCTTGAACGTCTGTCCCGACCAGTCGGCGCGCACGTCGAGCCCTCGGTACGTGTCGCCCGGGATCTGCTCGACGCACATCTGCCGCAGCTTCGCATCCATCGCGTCGCGCGCACGCTGCGCCGCCGCGACGAGGTCGATCTGGTAGCGCTCGACGACCCAGCCCGCGACGTAGCCGGCGTCGTACGGCTTCAGCTCGGCGGTCGGGAACGGCTCGATGCCGCGCAGCAGCCCGGGGTGGACGCCGACCGACGCGCAGACGAGATCGTCGTCGAAGAAATGCTGCACGCGGCCCGACGCCGGCTCCCAGCGCGTGTACTGCACCTGCCGCGTCTTCGTCTGCCCGCCCTCGGTGTAGGTCTCGGTCTCGTAGTAGTGGAAGCCGGCCTCCGCAGTCCACGCCGCGTCGACGCGCGCGTCGAACGTCCAGTACGGCAGATAGATGCCGCGGACGGTGTCGGTCAGTGCCTTCCGCTTCAGCGCCGACGGCGCGAGCCACAGCTTGCCGTACCACGCGCGGATCCTCTCCCGCGCGCCCGCGTCGCTGACCTTGAACGGGAGCACGCTCTCGGGCCGGAACGCCGGCTTCGTCTCCTCGTAGGGCACGAGCTGCGCCGAGCCGCAGAACTCGCAGTTCTGCGCCTGCCGCTTCGGGTCGAGCACGCTGATCGCGTTGCAGCTCTGGCAGCGGACCTGCCGCGTCGCCGCCTGCCAGCCGCGCCGGTCGTCGCCGATGCCGCGCAGCGCGACGGCGAGGTCGTGCTCGACGATCGCGCCGGCGGCGTCCAGCTTCGCCGGCGATTCGGTGCCGCAGAACGGGCAGACGAGCTTCTGCTTGGCCGCATTCCAGTTCGCCTCGCCGCCGCATGCGGGGCACGCGAATTTCCGCAGCGCGTCGGTTTCGGCCATGGTCGCGGACGGCGGGCGTGTTCAGTCGAGCGGGCGGGCGACGGGTCCGTGCGCGGCGCCCCGCATCACCGGTCGCGCCTGCATCCGGCGTTGCGGCACCGGCGTCACTCGACGAAATAGCCGACGACGCGCCAGCGCCCGTCCTGTTCGCGCGCGAGCGTCACGGTTTCGCCGCCGTCGGCCTTCTGCGCGAACGACGTGCGGAACAGCACCACCGCATAGTCGCCGTCCGGCGCGCCCGGAATGGCTTTCTCCAACCGCGTCGACAGCACGGTCCGCTGGCCGAGGGCGCCCAGCGGCCGGCGAACGGCCGCGAGCGCCTCGGACCAGCGATCGGCGGTGATCGCGTTACGGAACTGGAGGCCCGCCGCTTTCCAGCTGCCGGCGCCGTCGCCGGCATCGGTGAGCGCGAGCCATTCGCGCGCGGCGCGCGTGGCCTCGACGGACGCGCCCACCTGCGCCGCTGCCGGCCGCACACCGGCCACAAGCGCCGCCAGCGCAAGCGCCGCGCGCAGCGCCGACCGCCGACCGCCGGTCATGACTTCAGGAACGCGTTGACGGCGTCTCGCGTCACCCGCCACTGCGTACCGATCTTCTTGCCCTTGAGGTCGCCGGACTCGAGGCTCACGAGGACGTCCGACTCCGCCACGCCCAGCATCTGCGCGACCTGGGCCGGGTTCATCAGATCGGCGACGGTCGCGGCCGTCGCCGGAGCGGGCGCCGCGACGCCGGGCGTGCCCTGCGCCATCAGCCCGCCGGTCTGGTTCATCATCTGCTGCGCCATCGCCATGCCGACCGCCATCTCGGCCGCCATCCCGCCGGCACCGGCGCCGCCCTTCTCCATCCCCTGCGCCATCTGGAACTTCACGTAGTCGTTGAGGTTGCCGACCGCGGCCATGCTCGAGCGCTTGTCGATCGCCTGTTCGACCTCCAGCGGCACCGACACGTTCTCGACGACGAACGTCGTCATCGTCAGTCCGTACTTGTCGGCGAGGATCGGGTTGATCACCGGCAGCAGCGCCGCGCCAAGCTCCGCGTAGCGCGCCGCGACGTCGAGCGCCGGCACCTTGGCCGTGGCGAGCGCCTCGGTGAACACGCTGACGATCCGCGAGCGCATCGTGTCGTTGAATTCGTCGAGCCGGAAGTGGTCGTCGGTGCCGGCAACCTCCTTCAGGAACTTCTTCACGTCGACGATGCGGAAGTCGTAGGTGCCGTACGCGCGCAGACGGACCACGCCGAAGTCGGCGTCGCGCATCATCACCGGATTCGCCGTGCCCCACTTGTTGCCGGTGAACACGCGGGTGATGACGTAGTAGACGTCGGCCTTGAACGGGCTCTCGAACGCGTACTTCCAGCTCTTCAGGTTGGTGAGGATCGGGATGTTGTCGGTCGTCAGCGCGTGCTTGCCCGGGCCGAACGTGTCGCCGAATTCGCCGACGTAGACGAACTGCACCGCCTGCGACTCGCGGACGATGAGCTGCGCGCCGTTCTTGATTTCCTTGTCCTCGTCGGGGAACCGGAAACTCAGCGTGTCGCGCGAGTCGTCGGTCCACTCGATGACGTCGATGAACTGTCTTTTGAGGAAGTCGATGATCGCCATCGGCGAGTCCCTTTCGTTGCGGGTGGGCGGGCGGCGGCGCGGCTACTTCTTCGCCGCGGCCATCTTCTTCATCTCGGCGTCGGCCTGCTGGAACTCCGCCTCCATCTGCGCCGCCGGGATCGCGCCGGGGACGACCGAGCCGTCGGCGAAGATCAGCGTCGGCGTCGCATTGATCTTGAGCGACGCGCCGAGCGATTGGGTCGCTTCGACCGGGTTCTGGCACTCGCCCGCGTTATCGGGCAGCTTGCCGGAGGCGAAGAATTCGTCCCACGCCTTCACCTTGTCGGCCGAGCACCAGATGATCTTCGACTTGCGCGCGGCGTCCGGGTGAAGCTGGTCGATCGGGAACAGGAACGTCCAGATCGTCACGTTGTCGACGTTCTTCAGCTCCTGCTCCAGTCGCGCACAGAACGGGCAATCGGCGTCGGAGAACACGACGAGCTGGCGCGCGCCGTTCCCCTTGACCCGCTTGAAGGCGAGCTGCAGCGGCAGGTTCGCGACCGGGACCCGGTTCATCTGCCGCTGCCTCGCCTCGGTCAGGTTCCGCTTGGTGCTCCCCTCGTAGATGTTGCCGACGAACACGTAGGTGGTCTTGAGGTCGGTGTAGACGATCTGGTCGTCGAGCTGCACCTCGAACAGGCCGAAATACGGCGTCCGAATGACGCCGCCGATCTTCGCGCCGGGGAATTTCTGCTCGAACTGCTTCTTCAGCGCGGTGGTTTCGGCAGCCGTTGCCGGCGCCTGGGCAAGTGCCGGCGGGCCGAACGCGGCGAGGAGCGCGAACGCGGCGACAGCGGCGGTGCGGCTCAGGAAGTGACTATGGTTGGGCAACATCGGTTTCTCCGGTGGGGCGCGGCGCGGGTCAGCGCAGCGCGGATTGTGCGAGCAGGCGCCGGGCAAGCGGCAGCCGGTTCACGGCGGTCATTCCAAGGTTGCGCGCGGACCTGATCCACGGCGCGGCGATGCCGAACAGGCGGGCGAGCCCATCGGTGACGGTCTGCATCGTGCGCACGGGCTCCGCGCGGCGGCGGGCGTAGCGCGCGAGCAGCAGCGGCGCACCGGCGTCGGCAACCGGGCCGCGTTCGCGCAGCACCGCCGCCAGCGCCTCGGCGTCGCCGAAGCCCAGATTGACGCCCTGCCCCGCCAGCGGATGCACGCCGTGCGCGGCGTCGCCGACCAGCGCCAGCCGGTGGGCGACGGTCTCCGGCAGCCGCAGGAACTGCAGCGGGAACACTGCCGGCGGCGTGATGCACTCGAGTGCGCCGAGGACGTCGCCGCCGGCCGCCGCTACGCGCGCCGCCAGCTCTGCCGGGTCGAGCACGCGCAGTTCTTCCGCCAGCGCGACCGGCGCCGACCACACGATCGAGATCCGGCGCCCCGGCAGCGGCAGCCAGGCGAGGATGCCGCCGTCGGCGAGAAACCATTGATGGGCTCGGCCGCGGTGCGCACGGGCGCACACGAAATTGGCGACGACGGCGGTCTGGCCGTACGGGACCGGGACCGCGTCGATGCCCGCGGCGCGACGCACCCACGAGCGGACGCCATCGGCGGCGACGACGAGCCGCGCCGACACCGTGCGGCCGTCGTCGAGTGCGAGACGGCCGGCGTCGGCGTCGAACGTCAGCCCGGCGAAACCGCAGGGCGCGATCGTCGTCACGCCGGCCGCGTGGACGAGAGGCACGAGCGCCGCCCGCAGCGCGCGCTCCTCGACGATCCACGCCAGCGCGCGTTCGCCGACGTCCCACGCCGAGAAATCGACGGTGCCGCCGGCGTCCCCCGCGACGCGCATCGATTCGACCGGCGCGAGTCTGTCGGTCGCGAGCGCCTGCCACGCTCCCTGCGAGCGCAGGAACGCGGCGCTGCCCGGACTGATCGCGTACACGCGCGAATCCCAGCTCGCCGCGTCGAACTCGGGCGCGGCGACCGGCGATCGGTCGGCAAGCACCACGTCGAGGCCGGCGGCGGCGAGCGCAGGCGCGAGCGCGAGGCCGACCAGCCCGGCGCCGGCGATCAGCACGTCGCAGTCGGTCGTGGCTGCGGTCACGTCGTCGCCTCGAGCACTTCGATCGTGTGGTGCTGGTTGGTGTAGATGCAGAGCTCGCCGGCGATCGCCAGCGACTGCTTGACGATCTCGGCCGCCGGCAGCGTCGTGCTGGCGAGCAGCGCCCGCGCCGCCGCCTGCGCGTAGGGGCCGCCGGAGCCGATGGCGACGATGCCGTGCTCGGGTTCCAGCACGTCGCCGTTGCCGGTGATCACCAGCGACGCGGTGCGGTCGGCCACGGCGAGCATCGCTTCGAGCCTGCGCAGGATGCGGTCGGAACGCCAGTCCTTCGCCAGTTCCACCGCCGCCCGCGTCAAGTGCCCCTGGTGCTTGTCGAGCTTCGCCTCGAAGCGCTCGAACAGCGTGAACGCGTCGGCGGTCGCGCCTGCGAACCCGGCCAGCACGCGGTCATGGTAGAGCCGGCGCACCTTGCACGCCGTCGACTTGATCACGACGCTGCCGAGCGTGACCTGGCCGTCGCCGCCGAGCGCGACGCCGCCGTCACGCCGGACGGAGAGGATCGTGGTGCCGTGAAAGGGTTCCATGGTCCGAAATGAGGGATCGGCGGCGACCGCCGCAGAGGCGATGCCGGGCTCGCGCCCCGCACCCGACCGCTACTGTGCCTTTTTGACGAAATGCCGGGGCGAGATGCCGATGAGCAGCAGCAATGCCCGGACGATCGGCGTCGCGCCGAGGATCTGCACCGACTTGCGCTGCGTCTCGATCCGGTTGATCGTGTTGAGCAGGTTGCCCGCGCAGACGAAATCGACACGCTCGACCTGCGCCATGTCGATCGGGATCACCGCGTGGCCCAGCGCGAATTCAGCGAGCTTCGCGAGCTGCGGCGACAGCGAACCGGTCATCGCGCCTGTCCAGACGGGATGGTCCCCCACCGCCGCGGCAGCGTGCTGCGCGTCGTCGACCGCGCCCTCGACCGGCGCGTCCGCCGCCGGCTGCGGCAGCTCCGGCGGCTCCCACGAAGGCGGCGACAGCTCGAACGTCACCGCGTATTCGACTGCGCGGTCCTCGAATGCGGTCCGGTTGTTCGTCCACTGCATCATTTCGAGCGACAGCAGCCAGGCCGCGGCGCCGCCGTCCTTGCCCTTGCGCACGGCGGCCTCGAGCATCGGCTTCAGCTTCTCCGCGCGCTGCAGCAGCAGCACGTTCTTGCGGCGGCGCGCGTCGGCCAGCGCGTCGGCAAAGAGCCGCGCGCCGTCGTCGTCGAAGCCGGTGATCGACATCAGGTCGACGCGGACCTCGGCGCCCGGTCGCGCCATCGCGCGTTTCATGCCCTCGAACTGCGGCGCCGTCGCCGCGGTGAGCTTGCCGGTGATGCCGACGTAACCGCCGCCGGCGCGGGGGCCGGCCAGCGGCTTGGCGCGCTCGTCCCACGCCGGCGCCGAGCGCTCGAACTGGACGACGTACTTGAGTGCGAGCTGGTCGAACGCCGCCCTGTCGCCGGCACGCTGCAGAAGGTCGAACAGCGCGAGCCAAGCCAGCGGGGACAGCCTCGCGTCGTGATCGGCCTCGACGCCCTGCTCGAGCACCGTTCGCGCGGGCGCCGCCTGCCCGCTCGCGTAGAGCAGCGCTGCGTTCTCCAGCACCGCGCACAGCCCGGGGTTCGCCTGCGCAACCTCGAATGCCGCCTGCCCCGGCGTCCACTCGATCATGCTGGCGCCGGTCACGGTGATGTCGCCGGCGGCCGGATCCTGCGGCCGGCGCTCGAAGCCCGGACGGCTGTGGCCCGGACTGCCCGTGAGCTCGCGTGCCGACATCGACCGTCCGCCGGCCGGCAGCGGACGCGGCGGTGGCGGTGTGGCCGCCTTGGGCGGTGCGGGCTTTTTTGCCGGCGGTTTCGAGAACAGGCCCATCGATCAGTCAATTGCGGCGACCGCGGAAAGTGCGCCGCCGCGGCAGCAACCGGGGTGTTGGAGGCTAAGGGACTGATTATGTTCCCGTCATAGGCGTACCACAAGCCGACGGCGGGCCGGGTGCCAGGCCGTCGCGGCCCGAAAACGCCGACGGCCGGTGGTCCCGGCCGTCGGTTACAGGTGCGGGCGGACGCCCGCCGTCAGCCGCGGGCGAGGTTCTCGGCCGCGAAATCCCAGTTGAGGAGCTTGTCGATCAGCGCGTTGACGTAATCGGCGCGGCGATTCTGGTAGTCGAGGTAGTACGCGTGCTCCCAGACGTCGATCGTCAGCAGCGGCTTCTGGCCCTTGGTGAACGGGACCTCGGCGTTGCCGGACTTGACGACCTTGAGCTTGCCGCCGTCGACGACGAGCCAGCCCCAGCCGGAGCCGAACTGCGACACCGTCGTCGCCGCGAATTCCTTCTTGAAGTTATCGTAGCCGCCGAGGTCGCTGTCGATCATCGCCGCCAGATTGCCGGTCGGCTTGCCGCCGGCACCGGGCTTCAGGCTGTTCCAGTAGAACGTGTGGTTCCAGATCTGTGCCGCATTGTTGAACAGCGGCGCGCGGTCGGCCTTGCCGGCGGTGTCGGCGATTACCTTCTCCAGCGCGGCGCCTTCGAACTCGGTGCCCTTGACCAGGTTGTTCAGGTTGTCGACGTACGTCTTGTGGTGCTTGCCGTAGTGGAAGCCGAGCGTGTTCGCCGAGATGACCGGAGCGAGCGCGGTGTCGGCGTACGGAAGTGCGGGAAGCGTAAACATGGGATCGGTCACTCCTGGAGAGATGATGGGTCCGCCGCGGCTCGTCGCCCGCCGCGGCGCAAACTTTCAGCCGGCCTGGATCACGCCGCAGGCGATGCGCGCGCCGGAATTGCCGGTGGGCTGCGTCTTGTAGTCGTCCGGGTCCTTGTGGACGATGAGGCCGCGGCCGACGATGCTCGCCGCGCCCGGCGCGACGGTGACGCCGTCGAGCGTGAACGTCGCGCTTGCCGCGCCGGCCGCGTCGGCCTTCAGCGCGGGCAGGTCGCCCGCATGGTGGGCGGCATCCTGCGGGCCATGGGGCTTGGCGTCAGGATTGAAGTGGCCGCCGGTGCTCATGCCGTCGCCGGACGAGCAGTCGCCCTTTTCGTGCACGTGGAAGCCGTGCTCGGCGCCGGGCTTCAAGCCGGTCACGTTCGCCGTGACGACGACCTTGCCGCCGCGCTCGACGAACGCGACGCTGCCGGCCACGGTGTTTCCCTTCGTCGGCTCGAGCTTCGCCGTTGCCTTCGGCTCGTTGCCGCCCATCGTCGCGCAGCCCGCCAGCAGCAGAGCCAGCGCGGTGCCGATCGTCGCGATTCGCTTCATCGCCATCCTCCTCGGTGTCGCCCGGGCGACCGTCCGGTCAGTCGCCGAACATCTTCTGGACGCGCTCGCGCCGCTCCTGCGCCTCGAGCGAGAGCGTGGCCGTCGGCCGCGCGAGCAGCCGCGCGACGCCGATCGGCTCGCCGGTCTCTTCGCAGAAACCATAACTGCCGTCGTCGATCAGCTTTAGCGATTTCTCGACCTTCTTCAGCAGCTTGCGCTCGCGGTCGCGGGTACGAAGCTCGAGCGTGTATTCCTCTTCGAGTGTCGCGCGGTCGGACGGGTCGGTCGTGACCTCGTTCTCGCGCAGGTGCTGGCCGGTGTCGTCGGCGTTCTGGAGCATCTGGTCGCGCAGTTCGACCAGGCGCTGCTTGAAGAAGGCAAGTTGCGCCTCGTTCATGTAGTCCTTCTCCGGCGCCTTCAGCATGTCCTCTTCGGTGAGGACCTTGACCTTCTTGGCCACCGTGACGCCTGCAGTTGCTTGCTTGCCTGCCATGCTGACCTCTGTGCCTTCGTGATGCGATTGTCGCGCTCGTCGCCGGCTGCTTTGACCACTGCCCGCCGCGGCGGGCACCGCCCGCATGAAACGGGCGATTATATCCCG
>JBDTVU010000045.1:0-23848 GCA_040007035.1 Betaproteobacteria bacterium
CGCAGGCCCTCGGCGAGAAAGTGGGTCGCCAGAGCGGATTTTCCGGTGCCCGAAGGTCCGGCGACCAGCATGCTGTCGCCCTCAAGGACGCCCCCGCCCATCATCTTGTCCAGTTCGGGAACACCGGTGGACAGGCGCCGCCGATTGAGCGGCCGGTCTTTTTGCGGGGTCAGGCCCTGAGTGCGCGAGAAGGCCACCAGCCCGTCGCCGGTGATGCGGATGGTGTGCAACCCCGGCACCGATTCCTGCCCGCGCAATTTCATGATTTGCAACTTTCGCACCACGGAATTGCGCTCCGTATTCTGGGTGAGCCAGAACAGGCCGTCGCACACCGTGAAAACCGGGTTGTCGCGCAGTTCGCCGTCGGCATATTCACCGATCAAAAACGTGGTCGCTTGCCAACTGGCGAGGAACAGGGAGAGGCGCTGGATGAAGCCTTGCAGTTCCAATTCGCCGCCGCCGCTCATCGCTTTGCGCACCACGGTGCGGAACGAGTCCACCACCACGATGCCGGGTTTGGACGCCTGCACTTCCTTGATGATTTCCTCCAGCACCGCGCCCAGATCCTTCTCCAGAACCAGGTCGCTCAGGTTGATGAAACGCACCGCCTTCCCAACCTTGGCCGGATCGAAAAAGGAATATTGCTGCTGGTAACGCAGCATCTTCAGCGCGGGTTCGCCCAGTACGGTGAAGTAAAGCACGGGTTTTTGCGGCGTCGCGTTGGCGAAGATGATTTGATGCGCCAGTGTGGTCTTGCCGCTCCCCGGCGCGCCCGCAATGATGTTGAAGGAGAACTCCGGCAGCCCGCCGCCAAGGATTTCATCGAAGCCCGGGACGCCGGTCGGCAGCAGGCGTATTTTCACCCTGCCCGGCCGGCTTGCCTTGACCGGCAGGATCGGGTTTGCTTTGTTCGTCGACGCGGGTGCGGTGATTTTTTTCTTCATGGCGTCTCTCCTGTTCCAAAATTGGATTCGGGTATCTCTGGCCAGATTTCGCGCACCAATTGAAGCGTTAACGCCGGCCCGATGAAAGTCACCAGCAGGCCGACCAGTTGCGTCACGAGCGCGAGCTCCGCCGCGACGAACTCGTGAGGTTGGAGATTTGCCTCCGGAACCTCCAAGCACCCGTCGGCCTTGATGTGCAATGCGCGCAGCGAGGGAACGTCCTCGCCGCCGAGCGCCTGAGCGCGGGTGAGGAGCGAACGAAAACCGCCGATGCCAATGAGTTTGACGAGCGGCCCGCGCAGTTTTCCGCAGGCGAGGAAGTCCCCGGAATCTCTTGCGCCGGCGGGATTGCCTGAAGCCGCCTCGCACGCCAGAAGCTGGCGGGCAAACGCTTTCAGCTGTGGGGTGGCGCTATCTGTCATGCGTCGATTGCCTGTCCGGAGGGACTACGCTCCGGGGCGCGAAGAAGGGATTTCGACCATACGCTCTCGAAAAGCCGGACCTTATCGAGCCTGATACGGATTGTCGCCATCCTGCGGACGGCCCTCTGTGCGGTGTCGCACTTACCGGGATCCCGGCCACCGGAAATTGCCCGCCGGGGAGCCGGCCGGCGGCCGAAGAGATACCCTTGCTCTGACCTTGAATCATCAAGTAATGTTGGGCTGGGTCCGTTCCTGGAGCGGATTTCAGGGACGCTAATTTTCCAATTACGGAAAATTCACTTCGCGTCAGGCAGCTGAAACGCCCCCTGCTCCCCAAGGATCGTCCCGTTGACGCCCATCAGCACCAATGCGTTGGCCAAGTGGATTTGTAGCTCCTGAAGGTCGACGTTCCCGTAGCGCTCGAACCCCATTGGGACTTCCACCGCGCCTGCCGGCGAACCCAAGCGGACCCTCACGCCGATCAGACCCTGGTTGTTCGCGGCAATGGCACCTGGAATATTCACGATAGGCCGATAGTGCACGGCGCAACCCGGGCTGTATGTGCGCCGGCCCACATCGCACCCCTCGGATTCCCCTCGCGTCACTTCATTCGAGCGTCAGCGCGGAGAGGATGTCCGCGGGCGGGAACGCGCCGCTCGCTGCGACGTCGCTCGCTGCATCGTCTTGACGGATAGAACGTCAGGTGAGGGTCGCGAAGCTGCCGACTGCAAATGGAAGGTCGGGAAGGCGCTGGAGACCTGCCGAACAGTGACCGGCGACCAACTGGCGCAATCGACCCGTTCCGGTCCTTCGACCTGCTCAAGACCGAACGTTCCGGAATTGCGGAGCTACCTCCCAAGACAGATTGGGTCGCAATTCCGGAATCAGGTCACGGCGGCAGGGCGGGTCGATCGGCCGACGGCGACAACACCCGGGTCGGGTCGGCCCCCAACAGCGCCTTTGCTTGGGTCTCCGGCTTTCCCGGGGGTTATGTGCGTCGACGCACAGCGCGTCAAGGACGTTCAAGGGACGATAGGCACTTGCGCTATGCGTAACGTCACGGTAGCGACTCGGAGGAACGGAGATACCCATGCAACTAGACGAGCAGCAGGCCAGCGGTAACGTCGAGGATCGACGCGGAATGGGGATTGGGATGGTCGGCGGCGGACTAGGCGTCGGCGGAGTCGTAATCGCCCTGATCGCCTACTTCCTCGGATTCGACCCCGGCACGGTAATGGATGTGGCCCAGCAAGTCGGTGCTCAACGTGGGGCGAGCGAAGAGCGCGTGGCGCCAAAAGGCGCGCCCGCCGACGAGATGGGACAGTTCGTCTCCAAGATCCTCGGCAGCACGGAGGTCGTCTGGGGCAAGACCTTCCAGCAGTCCAAGCGGCAATATCATGCCCCGACGTTGGTGCTCTATGACGGCCAAGTGCGCTCGGCCTGCGGCATGGCGCAATCGGCTACGGGACCGTTCTATTGTGCCGGCGACGAGAAGCTCTACCTCGACCTAGCGTTCTTCCGCGACCTGCAAACGCGCTTCCATGCCCCGGGAGATTTCGCTGAAGCGTACGTGATCGCCCACGAAGTCGGTCACCACGTGCAGAAGCTTATGGGCACTCTCCAACAGCTGGATGCGGCGCGCGGGCGCACCTCGCAGAGTGATTTCAGCCAGACTTCGGTGCGCATGGAACTACAGGCCGACTGCTACGCTGGGATCTGGGGACACTACGCTGACGGCATGAAACAGCTGGACGTGGGCGACATCGCCGAAGCGCTCAACGCTGCGTCCGCGATCGGAGACGACCGCATTCAGAAACAGACTCAAGGGCGCATCGTGCCCGAGTCGTTTACTCACGGCTCATCGGAGCAGCGCGTGCGCTGGTTCAAGCGCGGCATCGAGTCGGGCCGCCCAAAAGACTGCGACACTTTCGCGGCCGAGTCGCTCTGACATTCGTATACGCGAAAGGCCCCGGTCGATCGCTATTTCTCGGACGTATTGTGCATATGGTCATATGCCTCACAAGTTCGCATCGATGCCGTCAAAGACACGTTTGGTGACGCCGTCTGGATAGAGCAACGGTTCTGTTCCGTCTTCGGCGATAAGGCCGGGAAGATCGCCTCGACCTGGAGAGACAAGGGCGGATGTGCGGGGTTCAACTCGCATTTGCTAAAGGTGGCGGAGAGGTTTTCTTGCGTAGAGGTTCACCCCTAGATCTGGTTGAAGACGCGCCCTTCGACCTCGGCTAGCGCGCATCTTTTCATGAAAGCGGTCCAGCAGTAGGGTTGCGAATTCGCAGTGCCAGGAAGTCAACCTGTACCGAGCCTTTTCGATCAAGTGATGTGGACCTCCCGATGGGCGTTCTTCCGCGATAATCGGGACATCGCTCGCTGGGATGTCCAATGCGAGATAGCCGAGGCCCTCGGCGTGGATATCGGCGTTATCGAAGATTCCATTCACAGTGGCAGCGCATTCGCCCATCTGGCTGCGGACTACCAGGATGCGGACAGGATGCGGATCGAAGGCAGCCCGAGCTTCGTGTTAGACGACGGGCGCCAGAAGCTGTACGGGAACATCGGGTTCCGCTTGCTGGAGGCGAACATTCAAGAACTCTTGCAGGCGCCCCGCAACAACGAAGCCAGTTGGTGCTCATCCCCCATGAGCGCTAAATGGCGTGGGATCGGACACCTGATCGGCGCTGAACTTCACGTCCGCCGTCTTGCCCCGGTTTTGCTGGACCCAAGGGGCAACGCGCACCTTCATCGGGGTCAGATCTTGGACGCTGCCTTGCCCGCCGCCAACAGCACCGGGTCCCAGACCGGCGAGAACGGCGTGCTCGACTTTTGGCGGTGGAATGAACCCGATCCTCAGATCACGTAATATTCGCTTGATGCAGCGGCCAGATCGCACTGACAAGAACGATTTGAGAGACATCGCGCACCGCGTGATGCAGGAGCGCGGGCTGTTGCCGGATTTCTCCCCGGAGGTCCTTAAGGAGACGGATGCGATCGCCAAGGCCGCCACGGATGCGAGCCCTGCGATTCGCGACCTGCGCGCCTTGCTGTGGGCGTCGATCGACAACGACGACTCGCGCGACCTCGACCAGCTTTCGGTGGCAGTTCCCCTGGCAAATGGCGCGATGAAGATTCTCATCGCGATTGCCGACGTCGACGCCGTGGTCAAGGTGCGCTCCGCGATCGATGGCCACGCGCAAACCAACACCACGTCGGTCTACACGGCGGCCGAGATCTTCCCGATGCTTCCCGAGAAGCTCTCGACTGACCTCACATCGCTGCGCGAAAGCCAGGAGCGCCTGGCCATCGTCATCGAAATGACGATCGATGCCAACGGCAGCGTGTCCCACTCCGACGTCTACAGAGCCGTCGTCTTCAATCGGGCGAAGCTTGCCTACAACGGTGTCGCTGCATGGCTGGACGGAACGGCACCTGCACCGCCCAGGATTGCGGAGGTGCCGGGGCTGGACGCGCAGCTTCGCCTCCAGGATGGCGTTGCGCAGGTACTCAAACGCCTGCGGCACGAACATGGCGCGCTGGACCTGGAAACGCCTGAGGCTCGGGCGGTGTACGACGACGGAGCGCTCACCGACCTGCAGCCCGACGAGAAGAACCGCGCCAAGAACCTGATCGAGGATTTCATGATCGCGGCGAATGGCGTGACCGCGACGTTTCTGGAGCGCAACGGCTTTGCGTCGCTGCGCAGGGTGTTGCGTTCGCCCGAGCGATGGGAACGGATCGTCGCGCTGGCCGCAGGGTTGGGCGAACCCCTGCCGCCAGCACCCGATGCGGTCGCGCTCAATGCATTTCTTGCGAAACGCCGCCAAGTTGATCCACTGCGGTTCCCGGACCTTTCGCTCTCCGTGGTCAAGCTCCTCGGCCGGGGTGAATACGTACTCGAGCTCCCCGGCGAGCGAGCCGAGGGGCATTTCGGTCTGGCCGTCAATGATTACACGCATTCGACGGCACCGAATCGTCGCTTTCCCGATCTCATCGCGCAGCGCCTGTTGAAAGCGGCGCTCGCCGGATCCAAATCGCCTTATGGGACCGATGAGCTTGCGGCGCTGGCGCGGCACTGCACCGAGCAGGAGGACAACGCCGCCAAGGTGGAGAGGCAGGTGCAGAAATCCGCGGCCGCTCTGCTGCTGGTATCGCGCATCGGTGAGCGATTTGACGCTACCGTGACCGGCGCGTCGGACAAGGGAACGTGGGTCCGCATCTTGCACCCGGCCGTGGAGGGGAGAGTCGTGCGCGGGTTCGAGGGTCTCGATGTCGGCGATCGTGTTGATGTGAAGCTTGTCCACACCGATGTCCCGCGCGGCTTCATCGATTTCGCGCGGGTGCAGGAGTCCCTATGAAATCGAGCAGCCCGACGCGCCCTTCCGTTGCCTACGAGAACGAGGCGTTTCTCGACAGCGACGATGCGCGCCCGTTACGCATTCTCGCCGAGTACCTCGAACCACTGCAGCGGTTTCGCGAAGAGCATGTCCGCGACACCATCGTCTTCTTTGGCTCCGCAAGGGCCGCGTCAATTGGTCCGCTCGGCCGCTATTACGATGAAGCGCGCGAATTGGCGCGTCTCGTCACCGCATGGTCGAAGGGGCTCGCCTCGCATACCCACCGGTACGTCGTTTGCACGGGCGGCGGGGGCGGCATCATGGAGGCTGCCAATCGGGGTGCCTCCGATGCCGGCGGAAGGACCGTCGGACTCAACATCGTGCTGCCGCGCGAGCAGCAACCTAACCCTTACGTGACGCGCGAGCTTTCCTTCGAGTTCCATTACTTTTTCATGCGTAAGCTGTGGTTCGCGCATCTCGCGCGCGCGCTCGTGGTGTTCCCCGGCGGCTTCGGCACGCTGGACGAATTGGCGGAAATTCTCACGCTCGCGCAGACGAAGAAGCTGGAGCGCCGCATTCCGATCCTGCTCTATGGGCCGAACTACTGGAACGAGATCATCAACTTCGGCGCACTCGTCCGCCACGGCGTGATCTGCCGCGAAGATGCCGGGCTGTTCCAGTTCGCGGATGACCCGACAACCGCGCTCAAGCTGCTGCAGGCAGGACTTGCGATGGAGCCGGAAGAATCGACACCGGCGTTTGCACACTCGGTGGCGCCGCGCCGCGAGGGCGATTGATACAGGAATCGTCCGCGTTCGGGCAAGCTGGCTTAAGACCGGTGGCTGGTAGCGGTCGCCCGATGCAATTCCCATTTTGTCGTTCCACCAGATCGCCGCCGGGCAGACGCATTCGCCGCCCGCATCCCCGCCGGACTAGAATCACGGCTTCGCCGTCCCTCGAACCTTCCCCCGCATGACCGAACCCAAAACCCTTCGCGAAGCTTCCTGCGCCGACGACTACGATCCGAACTCGATGCCGGTCGACAAGGCGCGGGCGCTGATACGCACGTTCCTCGCGCCGGTCACCGCGACCGAGCGCGTCCACATCCGGCAGGCGCTCGGTCGCGTGCTGGCCGCCGACGTGATATCGCCGCTCGACGTACCCGGACACGACAACTCGGCGATGGACGGCTACGCGGTGCGCTTCGCCGACCTCGCGCGCGATGGCGAGTCGGTGCTGGTGCGCGTCGGCGAATCGTTCGCCGGCAAGCCGTCGACGGCGAGAGTCGGCGCCGGCCAGTGCGTGCGCATCTTCACCGGCGCGGTAATGCCGGCAGGTGCGGACACCGTCGTCATGCAGGAACGCACGACCGAGGATGCGGCCGGCGTGCGGATCGCCGCGGGCGCCGTCGGCAAGGCCGGCCAGAACAGTCGTTTCGCCGGCGAGGACCTGAAGCAGGGCCAGGTCGTGTTCCATGCCGGAGCGCCCGTGCACCCGGCCGAGCTCGGGATGATGGCGTCGCTCGGGATCGGCGAAGTGACCGTTTACCGAAGGCTGCGCGTCGCGTTCTTCTCGACCGGCGACGAGCTGAAGTCGATCGGCACGCCGCTTTCCGCCGGCGACGTCTACGACAGCAACCGCTACACGCTGTACGGGATGCTGACGCGGCTTGGCTGCGACGTCGTCGACATGGGGGTGATTCCGGACGTGCCCGACGCGCTCGAGCAAGCGTTCGCGGGCGCGGCCGATTGCGCCGACGTCGTGATCACTTCGGGCGGCGTGTCGGTCGGAGAGGCCGACTTCGTCAAGCAACTGATGGACAAGCTGGGCGAGGTGCTGTTCTGGAAGATCGCGATGAAGCCGGGCCGCCCGCTCGCGTACGGCAGGATCGGCGGCGCGCACTTCTTCGGGCTGCCGGGCAATCCGGTGTCGGTGATGGTGACGTTCTACCAGTTCGTGCAGGACGCGCTGCGGATCCTGCAGGGGCAGCGCGACGTCGCGCCGCAACCGACGTTCAAGGTGCCACTTTCGGCGCCGATCCGGAAAGTGCCCGGGCGCACCGAATTCCAGCGCGCCATCATCCAAGCCGACGACCGCGGCGCCTGGACGGTGCGCACGACCGGCGATCAGGGCTCCGGGATCCTCTCGTCGATGTCGCGGGCGAACTGCTTCATCGTGCTCTCCGCCGACACCGGCAACTGCGCCGCCGGCGATCTCGTCGACGTGCAGTTGCTCGAAGGGTTGATCTGACGCGACGGGCGACGACGGGCCGGGTGCGATCAGCGATTCGTTGACATCGCATCTCCGACCTCGCTAGAATCCGCACCAGGGTTCACGCAGACACCCCGCCGCATCGCTGGCCGCACGCGCCATCCAAGTTCTGCTTCGTTGTCGCCCACGCGACAGGAGGCAAGCGATGAAACTGGATGCGGCCGTCACTCCCCTTGAATTGAAGCAACGCCTCGCGGCCTTTCCGCCGCCGACGCTCGTCGACGTGCGCCGGCCGGCGGTGTTCGACGCCGACCCCGCAGTGATCCCCGGCGCGATCAAGCGCGATCCCGGCACCATCGCCGAGTGGGCCGACGGGATCGAACCGTGGCGGCCGGTCGTCGTCTATTGCGCGCACGGGCACGAGTTGTCGCAGAACGACGCCGCGTCGCTGCGTGCGCGCGGACTCGACGCGCGCTCGTTCGACGGCGGTCTCGACGCGTGGCGTGCGGCCGGTCTCGCCACGGTGCCGTACGCGCCGCCGACGCGCTGGGTCACGCGCGAACGGCCGAAGATCGACCGCATCGCGTGCCCATGGCTCGTCCGTCGCTTCGTCGATCCGTCCGCCGAGTTCTTCTACGTGCCGCCAGCGCAGGTCCGTTCGTTCGCGGCGGCGAACGGTGCCACCGCGTACGACATCCCCGACGTTCCGTATTCGCATGTCGGCCCGGAATGCAGCTTCGACGCCTTCATCCGGCGGCACAAGCTCGACCATCCGGCGCTGGCGACGCTGGCGAAGATCGTTCGCGGCGCCGACACCGGGGTGCTCGATCTCGCGCCGCAGGCACCGGGACTCGTCGCGGCGTCGCTCGGACTGTCGGCGCTGTTCGCCGACGACCACGCGATGCTGAAATGGGGGATGCTCGTCTACGACGCGCTGTACGAGTGGTGCCGCCAGGCGCAGGCCGAGACGCACGGCTGGTACCCGGAGAAGCTGCGGTCATTGGAAGCGGCGTGAATCTGGAAACTATCAGCGCCGACAGCGCGGCACCGGCAGCGCCGACCCGCGCCGAGGCATTCCGCTACTGGCTGAAGCTCGGCTTCATCAGCTTCGGCGGGCCGGCGGGGCAGATCGCGATCATGCATCACGACCTCGTCGACCGGAAGCGGTGGATCTCCGAGCGTCGGTTCCTGCACGCGCTCAACTACTGCATGGTGCTGCCGGGACCGGAAGCGCAGCAGCTCGCGACGTACATCGGGTGGCTTCTTCACCGGACCTGGGGCGGCGTGATCGCCGGTGCGCTGTTCGTGCTGCCGTCGCTCGCGATCCTCGCCACGCTGTCGTGGCTGTACATGGCGTACGGCGACGTGCCGGCGGTTGCGGGGATCCTGTACGGGATCAAGCCGGCGGTGGTCGCGATCGTCCTCCACGCCGCGTGGCGGATCGGTTCGCGCGCGTTGAAGCGGCCGGTGCTGTGGGCAATCGCGGCGGCGGCGTTCGTCGCGATCTTCGCGTTCGCCGTGCCGTTCCCGTCGATCGTGCTGGCCGCCGGCGTGCTGGGCGCGATCGGCGGCCGCATCGCGCCGGCCGAGTTCGCCGTCGGCGGTGCGCACGGCAAGGCCGGCGGCGCCCACCCGCCCGCGGTGATCGACGACGACACGCCAACGCCGGAGCACGCGCGCTTCGCGTGGTCGCGACTGGCGCGCGTCGTCGCCGTGTGCGTCGCGCTGTGGGTGTTCGCGCTGGCGATGCTGGTCGCGAGCTACGGCCCTGGCGCGACGCTGCCGCGGATGGGCTGGTTCTTCACCAAGGCGGCGCTGCTGACGTTCGGCGGCGCCTACGCGGTGCTGCCGTACGTCTATCAGGGCGCGGTCGAGACGTACGCGTGGCTGACGCCGGTGCAGATGATCGACGGGCTCGCGCTCGGCGAGACGACGCCCGGGCCGCTGATCATGGTCGTGGCGTTCGTCGGCTTCGTCGGCGGCTGGACGAAGGCATTGTTCGGACCGGAGTCGCTGGCAGTGGCCGGCGTCGCCGGCGCGTGCGTCGCGACGTTCTTCACGTTCCTGCCGAGCTTCCTGTTCATTCTCGCCGGCGGGCCGCTGGTCGAGACCACGCACGGCCAGTTGAAATTCACTGCGCCGCTGTCCGGCATCACCGCTGCCGTCGTCGGCGTCATCGTCAACCTCGCGCTGTTCTTCGCATGGCACGTGTTCTGGCCGGCGGGATGGGTCGCCGGCGCCGCGACGCGCGGACTCGATCCGTGGTCGCTCGCGGTCGGCGTCGCCGCCGCCGTCGCGCTGTTCCGTTTCAAGGCCGGCGTGATCGCGGTGATTCTCGCGTGCGGCACCGCCGGGCTGACGTTCGCCTTTGCGCGTGGGTAACGGCAGGCAACTACGGGGACATCGGGCCGCGCGTCGGCCGGCCCCGAACGGGCTCTAGCGGCAGTCGCCGCGCTCGAGAGTGCGGATGCGCTGCTCGAGATCGAAGACGTCGACCGACTGCGCGAGATACGCCTCGCGGTCGCGCATCTGCTGATCCCACGCCCAGCGGTCGAACCGTTCGCCAAGCCGGTGCAGCGCGCCCATCGCGGCGCCCCAAACCGATTCGGTTGCACGCGGCGCTGCCGGACGCAATGTCAGCTCGTCGCCGACCGTGTGGTCGGGCAGGAAGTACGGGGTGGGAACCATTCGGACGATGACGTCCAGCACGTTCTCACCCTTGAAAGGAAGGTTGGTTACGGTCATTGTTCTTTGCCCGCGGGTTGCGGGTCCAGTACGCTGGCGCACGGACGATGCGCCGCACAATCCGAATATACGGTTTGCCCCCGCGAATTCCAATCGTCTCGACTGATCCGGTTCATCGGCGTCGACGATGATCGTCCAAGGCTTTGACCTGACTCGCGTTTTTCCGCATCATCGCACCACGATCGCGGCATTCTGCCGCAGGCGAGCCGGGTTTCGCCGAAGTGCGGCTCAGCGTCGCATTGCGGCGACGACGCCGGGAATGTCGCGGACAAGCGATAGCGCGTGCGCAAGCGCGTCGAGGCTGCGGACTTCCAGCGTGAACGCCATCCGCGACTGCATGTTGCGGGTCAGCGTGTTCGCCGCGGTGACGTTGATCCGCTCGCGCGAGAACACTTCGGTGATGTCGCGCAGCAGTCCCTGCCGGTCCATCGCCTCGAGCACGACGTCGACCGGGAACACCTCGTCGCGCGGCGCGCCCCAGTCGGCGGCGATCAGGCGCTCCGGCTGGCGCGCGCGCATCCGTGCGATTGCCGCGCAGCCCTGCCGGTGGATCGACACGCCCTTGCCGCGGGTGACGAAGCCGACGATCGCGTCGGGCGGCGCCGGCTTGCAACATCGCGCGAGGTTCGTCATCAGCCGGTCGACGCCGACGACGAGGATGCCGCTGCCGGCGCCGGCGGCCTTGCTCTGGCGGACGCCGACCGTTTCCTCCGGCGACGCCTCGATGGCGATGACGGGCTGCACGACGGCCTTGATCGCCGTCTGGATCTGCCGCAGGTTGATTTCGTCACGGCCGACCGCCGCGTACAGGTCGTCGGCCTTGCCGACGCCGGCCTTCGCGGCGACGGCGTCGAGGTTGACCGCGGTCGCGCCGGCCCGCTGCAGCTCGCGCTCGACGATCGCCCGTCCCTGCGCCACCGTTTTCTCCTGCTGCTGCGCCTTGAACCACTGCCTCACCTTGGTCCGCGCGCGGTGGCCCTGCACGTAGCCGAGTTCCGGGTTCAGCCAGTCGCGGGACGGCCCGGCGGCGGCGCCGCCCTGCTTCGCCGCGACGATCTCGACCTGCTGGCCGTTCTTCAGCGGCGTGTTGAGCGGCACCATCGTGCCGTCGACGCGCGCGCCGCGGCAGCGGTGGCCGAGGCCCGTATGCACCGCGTAGGCAAAATCGACCGGCGTCGCGCCGCGCGGCAGGTCGACGACCCTGCCCTGCGGGGTCAGCACGTAGATGGTGTCGACGAACAGGCTGCTCTTGAACGTCGCGAGCCACTCCGAGCTGTCGGCGATGGCGTCCTTCCAGTCGAGCACCTGTCGCAGCCACGCGATCCGGTCCTCGAAGCCCGGGTCGCGGCGCACGCCCTTCATCTTCGCGTCGGCGCCGCCCTCCTTGTAGCGCCAGTGCGCGGCGACGCCGTACTCGGAGTGCTGGTGCATCTCGAACGTGCGGATCTGCACCTCGAGCGGCTTGCCCTCGGGGCCGATCACCGCGGTGTGCAGCGACCGGTAGTCGTTGGCCTTCGGCTTGGCGATGTAGTCGTCGAACTCGCGCGGCAGCGGCGTCCACCGGTGATGGACGATGCCGAGCGTGGTGTAGCAGTCCTTGACGTCGCCGACCAGCACCCGCACCGCCCGGATGTCGTAGAGCGCGTCGATGCCGGCCTGCTTGCGCCGCATCTTGTGCCAGATGCTGTAGATGTGCTTCGGCCGGCCGCTGACCTCGGCCTTTATCCCGGCGGCGGCCAGCTCGCGCTGCAGGACGGCAACCACGTCCTCGATGTAGCGCTGGCGATCGAGCCGGCGCTCGTCGAGCATTTTCGCGATCGTCTTGTAGGTTTCCGGCTCGAGCGCACGCAGCGACAGGTCCTCGAGCTCCCACTTCAGTTGCCAGACGCCGAGCCGGTTGGCGAGCGGTGCGAACAGGTCGAGCACCTCGCGCGCGGTGCGCCGGCGCGACTCGTCGACGTCGGCGGCCTGCGTCATCATCCAGCGCAGCGCCTGCGTCCGCTCGGCGAGCTTGATCAGGACGACGCGGATGTCCTCGACCATCGCCAGCAGCATCTTGCGCAGCCGCTCGGCCTGCGCGGCACGCTCCTCGGGACCGGCGGCGTCGGGCGTCGCGCGGATCTCGTCCATCCGCGCGACGCCGGCGACGAGCGTGGCGACGTCGGCGCCGAAATTCGCCGTCACCTCGCCGGCATCGAACTTCTGCGCCGCGGGCAATCCCATCAGCAGCGCCGAACGAACGGTGTCGGCGTCGAGCCGGAGGCCGGCGAGGATCGTCGCCGTGCCGACGGCACGGTCGACCAGCGGCTCGCCGTCGCGTGCGCGCGCGTCGCCGCAGCGCTCGCGCGCGAAGCCGAACGCCGCCTCGATCGCGGCGACGTCGGCATCCGGATAGGTGCCGGACAGCGACAGGAGCCACGCCGCGATCGCCTGCGGTGCGCCCGACGCGGGCGCTGCGTGCAGTACCGCTACCATCGGGCCATTATAGCGACGGGCGCGATGCGCGACGGCGCGCGGGGTCGCTACACCGCCGCTGCGGCGATCGCGTCGGCAAGCGCCTGCGCGTGGCGATCGGCCAGCGCGCGCTCGCGCGCCTCGACCATCACCCGCAGCACGGGCTCGGTGCCCGACGGACGCAGCAGCACGCGTCCGGTGTCGCCGAGCGCCGAGACGGTGTCGGCCCAGGCGGTCGCGATCGTGTCGTCGCTCTTCCAGTCGTAGCCGCGGCGGATCGGCACGTTGATGAGGCGCTGCGGAAACAGCGTCACCGGCGCGGCGGCCTCGGCGAGCGTCTTCTGCTGCTCGGCCAGCGCCCGCAGCACGGCCAGCGCGGCGACGATCGCGTCGCCAGTCGTGTGCTTGTCGAGGCACAGCAGATGGCCGGAGTTCTCGCCGCCCAGAATCCAGCGCTTCGCGACCATCCGCTCGAGCACGTAGCGGTCGCCCACGGCGGCGCGCTCGAGCGCGATGCCGGCCTGGCCAAGTGCCTGCTCAAGGCCGAGGTTGGTCATCAGCGTGCCGACGACGCCGCCGGCGAGCGCGCCGCGGCGCCGGTAATCCAGCGCGATCACGTACAGCAACTGGTCGCCGTCGTACGTGCGGCCGTCGCGGTCGACCATCAGCAGCCGGTCGCCGTCGCCGTCGAGCGCGATGCCGATGTCGGCGCCGTGCTCGGCGACGGCGCGCTGCAGGTGCGCCGGATGCGTGGCGCCGACGCCGTCGTTGATGTTGGTGCCGTTCGGGTCGGCGCCGACGGAGATCACGTCGGCGCCCAGCTCGTGGAACACCGGCGGCGCGACGTGATAGCCGGCGCCATTCGCGCAGTCGACGACGATCCGCCAGCCCTTGAGGTCGAGCTCGGTCGGGAACGTGCGCTTGCAGAACTCGATGTAGCGGCCCGCGGCGTCGTCGACGCGGCGCGCCTTGCCGAGCTTCGCCGACGGCACGCACACGAGCGACGTCGCCATCTCCTCCTCGATCGCGTGCTCGACGGCGTCGGGCAGCTTGGCGCCGGTGGCCGAGAAGAACTTGATCCCGTTGTCGTCGTACGGATTGTGCGACGCGCTGATGACGATGCCGGCGGAGAGCCGCAGCGCGCGCGTCAGGTACGCCACGCCCGGCGTAGGCAGCGGGCCGGTCAGGTAGACGTCGACGCCTGCGGCGGAGAGTCCCGCCTCGAGCGCCGCCTCCATCAGGTAGCCGGAGATCCGCGTGTCCTTGCCGATCAGCACCGCCGGCCGCCCGCCGGCGATCGCCGTGTCGGCGGCGAGCACGCGGCCCGCCGCCCACCCGAGCTTCAGCACCAGCTCCGGCGTGATCGGCGGCTCGCCGACGCGGCCGCGGATGCCATCGGTGCCGAAATATTCGCGTTGGTTTTTCATCGTCGGTCCGGATCCTGCCGGGTCGCATGCCATACCTTCAGCGCGTCAACGGTCTCGCGGACGTCGTGGACGCGAACGATCGCGGCGCCGCGCGCGACCGCCGCGATCGCCGCCGCCACGCTTGCCGCCAGCCGCTCCTCCACCGGCCGCCCGGTGAGGAGCCCCAGCATCGACTTGCGGGACAGCCCCGCCAGCACCGGGTAGCCGGTCGCGACCAGCGCGTCGAGGCCGTGCAGCAGCGCGAGATTATGCGCCAGCGTCTTGCCGAAGCCAAAGCCGGGGTCGAGCACGATCCGCTCGCGCCCGATGCCGGCGGCCTCGCAGGCGCGGGCGCGCTGCAGCAGGAATTCGCACACTTCCACCACGACGTCGGCGTAGTCCGGCGCCTGCTGCATCGTCGCCGGCGCGCCCCGCATGTGCATCAGGCAGACGCCGACGCCGGCGTCCGCGCAGGCGGCGATCGCGCCGGGTGCGGCCAGCGCCGACACGTCGTTGACCATCGCCGCGCCGGCGGCGAACGCCGCACGCATCACCGCCGGCTTGCGGGTATCCACCGACACGACGACGCCGTCGGCGGCCAGCGCCGCGACGACCGGGACCACGCGCGCGAGCTCATCGGATTCCGGAACTTCCGCCGCGCCGGGGCGCGTCGACTCGCCGCCAATGTCGACGATCGCCGCACCGTCGGCGACCTGCTGCCGCGCCCGCTCGATCGCGCGCGCCGGGTCGAGGCAGCTCCCGCCGTCCGCGAACGAGTCCGGCGTCACGTTGACGATGCCCATCACCTGCGGCCGCGACAGGTCGACGGCGAAACGGCCGCAACGAAGTGTCGCGACGCTCATCCTGTCGCCCGGGGCCGCATGCCGCCGCCAGCGAAAAGGGCGTGCCCGGCATCGGCACGCCCTGTGCGCGGCATGACGGACGTCAGGCCGGATTGGCCGACGGCGCGGCGTCGGGGCCGGCGGAGGCGCCCGGCGTCGCCGATCCGGAACTCGACTGCGTGGGCTTCGGCGGCCGCGGCGGCTTGCCGGACATGATGTCGTCGATCTGGTCGGCGTCGATCGTCTCCAGCTCGAGCAGCGCCTTCGCCATCGCCTCGACCTTGTCGCGGTTGCCCTCGAGCAGCCGTCGCGCGACCGCGTACTGCGAGTCGATGATCTTGCGGATCTCGCTGTCGACCTTGCGCATCGTCTCTTCGGACACGTTCTTGTGCGTCGTGATCGAGCGGCCGAGGAACACCTCGCCCTCGTTCTCGCCGTAGACCATCGGGCCCAGCACCTCGGACATCCCGTAGCGCGTCACCATCATCCGCGCCATCTCGGTCGCCCGTTCGAAGTCGTTCGAGGCGCCGGTCGTCATCTGGTTCATGAATAGCTCTTCGGAGATCCGGCCGCCGAACAGCACCGCGATGACGTTCAGCATGTGCGTGCGGTCCATGCTGTAGCGGTCGGCGACCGGCAGCTGCATCGTCACACCCAGCGCGCGGCCACGCGGGATGATCGTCACCTTGTGCACCGGGTCGGTCTTGGGCAGCAGCCGGGCGACGATCGCGTGGCCGGACTCGTGGTACGCGGTGTTGCGGCGCTCCTCCTCCGGCATCACCATCGAGCGCCGCTCGGCGCCCATGATGATCTTGTCCTTCGCCATCTCGAAGTCGTCCATGTCGACCAGCCGCTTGCTGCGGCGGGCGGCGAACAGCGCCGCTTCGTTGACGAGGTTGGCGAGGTCGGCGCCGGACATCCCCGGCGTGCCGCGGGCGATGATCTCGGCCTTGACGTCGGCGGCCATCGGCACCTTGCGCATGTGGACGAGCAGGATCTGCTCGCGGCCGCGGATGTCGGGCAGCGGGACGACCACCTGGCGATCGAAGCGGCCCGGCCGCATCAGCGCCGGGTCGAGCACGTCGGGCCGGTTGGTCGCGGCGATGACGATGACGCCGGCGTTGCCCTCGAAGCCGTCCATCTCGACCAGCAACTGGTTCAACGTCTGCTCGCGCTCGTCGTTGCCGCCGCCGAGACCCGCGCCGCGCTGGCGGCCGACGGCGTCGATCTCGTCGATGAACACGATGCACGGCGCGTTCTTCTTCGCCTGCTCGAACATGTCGCGCACGCGCGCCGCACCGACGCCGACGAACATCTCGACGAAGTCGGAACCCGAGATCGAGAAGAACGGGACCTTTGCCTCGCCGGCGATCGCCTTCGCCAGCAGCGTCTTGCCGGTGCCGGGGCTGCCGACCATCAGCACGCCGCGCGGAATCCGGCCGCCCAGCTTCTGGAACTTGCTCGGGTCGCGCAGGAACTCGACCAGCTCGGAGACTTCCTCCTTCGCCTCGTCGCAGCCGGCGACGTCGGCGAAGGTGACGGTGTTGTTCGACTCGTCGAGCATCTTCGCCTTGCTCTTGCCGAAGCTGAACGCGCCGCCGCGCCCGCCGCCCTGCATCTGGCGCATGAAGAAGATCCACACGCCGATCAGCAGCAGCATCGGGAACCACGAGATGAAGATCTGGGCGAGGAAGCTCTGCTCCTCCTCCGGCTTGGCCTCGACCTTGACGCCGTACTTGACGAGATCGCCGACCATCCAGATGTCGCCGGGGCTGTACGTCAGATAGCGCTTCTTGTCGGCGCCGATCCACTTGATCGTCCGGCCCTCGACCGACGCCGACTCGACGCCGCCCGTCTTCGCCTTGTCCATGAACTCGGAATAGGAGACGGAGTCCTTCGTCGTCTGCCGCGAGTCGAACTGCTTGACCACCGTCAGCACGACGAGGCCGATGACGAGCCAGATGCCGATGTTCTTGACCAGATTGTTCAAAACGTCGCTCCTTGCGGCGGTTTCTTCCGGGCCGCCGCTCACCCGGTTCGATTTCGTCCGGCGCCCGATTCGGAATGCGCCGAGCGGGAGATTGTACCCCTTGCCGGCACCGGGGCCGGCCGCAAAGTCGGCGACGACGGCGAAAACCGTCTCCTTTCGACGACAAACCGCGTGCTAACGGCCCTGATCTCCGTTTCCGGCAGATTCGGCAGGCGGCGGCCGCAGCCCCTTGGCCACCAGATACACCTCGCGGCTCCGGTCGCGCGACGCCTTCGGCTTCCTCACGTACACCTTGTCGAAGTACTGCTGCATTTCCCGCTGGAATTCCTGGAAGCCCTCGCCCTGAAATGCCTTGACGACGAGGTCGCCTCCCGGATGCAGCCGTTCGCGCGCAAATTCGAGCGCCAGTTCGCCCAGATGCACCGTTCGCGCCTGATCCGCCGACTCCACGCCTGACAGGTTGGGGGCGAGATCCGAAACGACAAGGTCGGCGCGCCGGCCTGCGAGCGCGGCCAGGACTGCGGCGAGGCCGTCCGGCTCGCGAAAATCGCCCTGCACGAACGTCACGCCACGCACCGGCGCCATCGGCAGCAGATCGATCGCGATGATGTGCGCGTGAGCGCCGAGCCGCTCGTGCAGCACCTGCGTCCAGCTCCCCGGCGCCGAGCCAATGTCGACGACGGTGATCCCGGGCCGGAACAGCCGGTCCTTTTCGGCGAGCTCGATCAGCTTGAACGCGGCGCGCGAGCGATAGCCGTGCCGGGTCGCTTCCTTCACCCAGTGGTCGTTGACGTGCTCCTGCATCCACGCCTTGACGAACTTGTTCTTTTTCTTGCCTTGCAGGGCCATGCGAGCGCAGGGAAAATGGGAAAGGACCGGCGTACGGCGCGGCGGCGCCACGATTCCGGTTGTGATGCGCGATGTTAACCGGATTGCCGGGTCCGGCGTCGATGCGGGTCGGTGCCTGCGCGCGGTAAACTACGGGGATGAAGACCCTGACGGCCGCAGAACGCCGCGCACTCCGCGCGAAAGCCCATTCGCTCAGCCCCGTCGTCGCGATCGGCCAGCACGGCCTGACGCCGTCGGTGCTGCACGAGATCGACGTCGCGCTGCTCGCGCACGAGCTCATCAAGATCCGCGTGTTCAACGACGACCGCGACGAGCGCAACGCGCTGTTTGATCGCATCTGCGGCGAGCTCGACGCGGCGGCGGTCCAGCACATCGGCAAGCAGCTCGTCGTCTGGCGGCCGGCGCCGCCGCCGGAACCGCCGCCGGCGCGGCCCGCATCGCGCCCGCGTCCGAACGCGCCGGTCAAGCGCGCGAAGCCGGCGCGCAAGAAGCCGACCGGCAACGCCCGCACGAGCGTCACCGCCGGCATGGCCAAGCGCACGCCGCGCACGCCTTCCGCGGCACCGGCAACGCGCCGGCGCCGCGACACCGCACGCGGCCCTGCCGCCTCCGCGTTCGACGCAATCCCCGGAACGCGCCGTCGCCCGCGTGACGGCGAGACGACCGACCGCCGCAGCGGGCCGCAGCCGAAGGCGAAGTCGTACGCGCCGCGAGATTCCGCGGCGGGTGGCGGGCGCACCACCGGCGCGCGACCGCCGCGCAGCGGGGCGATGAGCGGCAAGACCGGTGGCAAGCGACCGCCGAGGCCGCACGGGAAGTCGGCATCGAGCACCATCGGTGCCTCGGGCGCGAGGCGGCGGCGGAGGGCTGGCTGAGGCCGGCTCGACCTGCCGGCCACGCCGCGTTCGCCACGCCGCACGACGACGCCCCGATCCCGAGGAGGACTCCCGCGTGACTTCCCCCCGGCCGTACACCGGCGTCTGGCCGGTCGCGCCGACGCCGTTCGCGGCGAACGGCGACGTCGATCTCCCCGGCCAGCGCCGCGTGCTCGACTGCATGATCGACCAGGGCGTCGACGGCATCTGCATCCTCGCCAACTACTCCGAGCAGTTCGTGCTGACCGACGACGAGCGCAGCACGCTCGTCGACCTCTGCCTCGACCACGTCGCCGGCCGCGTGCCGGTGATCGTCACCTGCAGCCACTTCAGCACGCGTATCGCCGCCGAGCGTGCGCGCCACGCGGCGACCGGCGGCGCGGCGATGGTGATGCTGATGCCGCCCTACCACGGCGCGACGCTGCGCGCCGACGAGAAGGGGATCGTCGAGCATTTCGCCGGCGTTGCCGCGGCGGCACCAATCCCGATCATGGTCCAGGACGCGCCGCTCGCCGGCGTGCCGCTGCCGGTCTCGCTGCTCGTCCGCCTCGCGCGCGACGTGCCGGCGGTCCGCTACTTCAAGATCGAGGTCACCGGCGCGGCGGCGAAGCTGCGCAACCTCGTCGCCGCCGGCGGCGACGCGATCGAAGGGCCGTTCGACGGCGAGGAGTCGATCACGCTGATGGCCGACCTCGACGCCGGCGCCACGGGAACGATGTCGAGCGCGCTCCTGCCCGACCTCATCCGGCCGGTGCTCGTCGCCCACCGCGAGGGACGGCGCCACGAAGCGGCGGCGCAGTACGCACGCATCCTGCCGCTCATGAACTACGAGAACCGGCAGTGCGGCCTGCGGGCGACCAAGGTCGTCATGGCCGAAGGCGGCGTGATCGCGAGCGACACCGTGCGCCATCCGCAGGAGCCGCTGCATCCGGCGTCCCGCGCCGGATTGCTCGAGCTCGCCGCCGAAGCGAAACCGCTGGCGCTGCGCTGGGGACGCTGATCACGCCCGATTCCCGCCGCCCGCTCGACCCGCTCGCCGTCGGCGCGATGATCGCACTGTCGATGCTGTGGGGGTTCCAGCAGGTCGCGATCAAGCTTGCCGCGCACGGCATCTCGCTGGTGATGCAGGGCGGATTGCGCTCGGCGATCGCCGCGGTGCTGGTGCTGGCATGGGCACAGGCGCGGCGGATTCCGCTGTGGCAGCGTGACGGCACGCTGTGGCCCGGCCTCTGCGCGGGATTGGCGTTCGCGGTCGAGTTCGCGCTGATCTACGCCGGGCTCGGCTACACCACCGCCGCGCGGATGGTCGTGTTCGTCTACCTCGCCCCGTGCCTGACCGCGCTCGGACTGTCGCTGTTCGTTCCCGGCGAGCGGCTGCGCACGGTGCAGTGGGCGGGCGTGCTGCTCGCGTTCGCCGGCGTGACCGTCGCCTTCGCCGACGGCTTCGCGGCAGCGGACGGATCGACGGTCTTGGGCGACGCGATGGGCGCCCTTGCCGCGATACTGTGGGCGGCGACGACGGTGCTGATCCGTGCAACGCGCCTTGCGCGGGCGAGTGCGACCAAAGTGCTGTTCTACCAGCTCGCGGTGTCGGCGGTGCTGCTGCCGATCGCGTCCCGCGCGCTGGGCGAGCCGGGAATCGTCGCGTGGACGCCGATGGCGGTGGCGAGCCTCGCTTACCAGTCGGTCGTCGTCGCCTTCGCCAGTTACCTGACGTGGTTCTGGCTGCTGAAACGCTACCTCGCGGGGCGTCTCGCCGTGTTCTCGTCGTTGGCGCCGCTGTTCGGGGTTGCGTTCGGGCACCTCGTGCTCGACGACCCGCTGACGCCGGCGTTCGTCGGCGCCGCTGCGCTGGTCGGCGCCGGCATCGCGCTCGTCAACCTGCCATCGCGGCGCCGTCGACCCGTGCCCGACCCGCGCTGATCCGCACCAGCGCGGCGGTGCGGATCAGCCGTCGGTCTTGATGTTGGCGGACTTGATCAGCTTGCCGAACCGCTCGTACTCGGCGCGGTTCATCTCGGTGAACTGCTCGATCGTCAGGTTGCCCGGCTCGCCGCCCAGGCCTTTCAGTCGCGCCTGCACGTCCGGCAGCTTTAGGATCCGCTCCAGCTCCGCGTGCAGCCGATCGACGATGTACTTCGGCGTGCCTCCGGTGACGTAGAGGCCGTACCACGTCGTCATCTCCGCGGCAGGGTAGCCGGCCTCGGCGATCGTCGGCACGTTCGGCAACTCGGCCGAGCGCTGCGGCGACGTCACCGCCAGCGGCCGGAACCTGCCGGCCTTGATCTGCGGCATCGCCGACGATGTGGTGTCGAACATCATCTCGACCTCGCCCGACATCAGGTCGACGTGCGCCTGGCTGCTGCCCTTGTACGGGATGTGGATCGTCTTGATGCCGGCTGCCTGGTCGAACGCCTCGCCGGCGATGTGCTGCGTGCTGCCCACGCCCGACGACGCGTACTTCAGCATTCCGGGCTTCGCCTTCGCCAGCGCCACCAGTTCCTTGACGTCCTTCACCGGCACCCCGGCGCCGACCACCAGCACGTTGGGGACGACGACGACGAGGCCGACCGGCTGCAGGTTCTTCAGCGGGTCGTAGCCGAGCTTGATCAGGTGCGGCGCGATCGACTGCCCCGTATTGGTCGCGACCAGCATCGTGTAGCCGTCCTGCGGCGCTTTCGCCGTCAGGTCGGCGGCGATCGTGTTCGACGCGCCGGGCCGGTTCTCGACGACGAACGGCTGCTTCAGCGCATCGGCGAATTTTTCCGCCAGCATCCGCGCAATGATGTCGGTGCCGCCGCCGGCGGAAGCGCCGACCATGATCTTCACCACCTTCACCGGGTACGCCGGGTCGGCGGCGCCGGCGCCGACCGGAATCAGCGCGGCGAACGTCGCCGCGACCATCACCATCCATCGTGCACGCATCGCTCTCCTCCTGTCGCAGGCGTCGGTCGGCGCGTCAGACGTAGCGCACCGACAGAATTTCGTACTCGCGGACCCCGCCCGGCGCCTTCACTTCGGCGGTGTCGCCTTCGGCCCGGCCGATCAGCGCGCGCGCGATCGGCGAGCCGATCGAGATCTTGCCGTGCTTGATGTCGGCCTCGTCGTCGCCGACGATCTGGTAGGTGACCTTGGCGCCGGATTCGGCGTCGGCGAGTTCGACCGTCGCACCGAACACGACGCGGCCATCGTGCGAGTCGATCGCGGCCGGGTCGATCACCTGCGCGCCGGCGAGCTTGTACTCGATGTCGACGATCCGGCCCTCGATGAATCCCTGCCGCTCCTTCGCCGCGTCGTAGTCGGCGTTCTCGGACAGGTCGCCGTGCGAGCGCGCCTCGGCCAGCGCCGCGCTCACCGCGGGCCGGTCGACCGTCTTCAGCCGGTGCAGCTCGGTCTTCAGGCGCGCCGCGCCGTGGACCGTCATTGGAAATTTCATGATGTCATCGCAAAATGAAAAAGACCGGCAGCGGCAGCGCCGCTCCCGGCCGGATCAGAAAAGGAAGCTTACCCCGAAACCGGTGGCCGGTTAAGCCGTTCGTGCAACGCCTGCATCGAGTAGGGGACGAGCTCGCGCATCCCCTGCATCCCGAGCGCCGCGGCTCGCGCCCCGGCGATCGTCGTGTACGTCGGCACCTGGTCCTGCAAGGCGGCACGGCGGATCTGCGTGCTGTCGCGGATCGCCGCGCGCTTTTCCTGCACGGTGTTGACGACCAGCGCGATCTCATCGTTCAGGATCATGTCGACGATGTGCGGCCGACCCTCGTGCACCTTGTTCACCGGCGTCACCGGCACGCCGGCCGCAGCCAGCGCCGCCGCGGTGCCGCGGGTGGCGACCAGCGTGAAGCCCAACCCCGCCAGCGTCCGCGCGACCTCGACCACCCGCAACTTGTCGCCGTCCTTGACGCTGACGAACACGTTGCCCGCCGTCGGCAGCTTCACGCCGGCGGCGAGCTGCGACTTGACGAACGCCTCGGCGAAGGTGTCGCCGACGCCCATCACCTCGCCGGTCGACTTCATCTCCGGTCCGAGGATCGTGTCCACACCCGGGAACTTGATGAACGGGAACACCGCTTCCTTCACCGAGAAGTACGGCGGCACGATCTCGCCGGCGACGCCCTGCGCAGCGAGCGTCTGCCCGACCATGCAGCGGGCGGCAATCTTCGCCAGCGGCCGGCCGGTCGCCTTCGACACGTACGGCACCGTCCGCGACGCGCGCGGATTGACCTCCAGCACGAACACCGTTCCCCGCCCTTCGTGGAACTGGATCGCGAACTGGACGTTCATCAGCCCGACGACGTCGAGCGCCTTCGCCATCGCCACCGTCTGCTGGCGCAGCTCGTCCTGCAGCTCGGCGGACAGCGAGTACGGCGGCAGCGAGCACGCCGAGTCGCCCGAGTGCACGCCGGCCTGCTCGATGTGCTCCATGATCCCGCCGATGACGACGGCCTCGCCGTCACACAGCGCGTCGACGTCGACCTCGATCGCGTCGTTGAGGAAGCGGTCGAGCAGCACCGGGCTGTCGTTGGACACCTTGACCGCCTCGCGCATGTAGCGCTCGAGCTCGGCGGGCTCGTGGACGATCTCCATCGCCCGGCCGCCGAGCACGTAGGACGGGCGGACGACCAGCGGATAGCCGATCTCGCCCGCCGCCACCATCGCCGCCGCCTCGGTGCGCGCGGTTCGGTTCGGCGGCTGCTTGAGGCCGAGCCGGTGCAGCATCTGCTGGAACCGCTCGCGGTCCTCGGCCATGTCGATCATGTC